>NZ_JBFTNY010000015.1:0-261258 GCF_056397705.1 Variovorax sp. 05L425
AGATAGGCCAGACACGCTTCCTCGGAGCCAAACCAGTCGAGGAACTCGTTCCAGTTGCGGGGGTAGTCCTTCCCGGCTTCCGGCACTACGATATGGACATCCATCCAGTTATTGTGCGCCCAGTGGAGCTAACTGGATACCCCTTATTTGCGTACAGTGTTTGAGGGGCCTGAGGCGTCAGGGGCGCGAAGCCCTTGAGCATGCGCGAGTCAATTGAAACTCACGGCATTTCGATATGAGGTTGACGAGCCTTACCCCCGGCACTGACTACGCAGTTAGGGCTGCTTGGTTCCCCACCTGACCCGGTTGGCCACTTCACCATGCGGGGAGGCCCGTCAGCGGAGGATTGTAGGCGACGTTTCATCCCCCCAACATCGCATTGGTTGCAGGACGAGGGCGTCCGGGCGACGACCCCTAAAATGCGCCGATGGCCTATCTCGTGCTCGCTCGCAAACACCGTCCCAAAACCTTCAGCGAGATGGTGGGCCAGGAACATGTCGTTCAAGCGCTCGAAAACGCGCTGACCTCGCAGCGACTACACCACGCCTATCTTTTCACTGGAACGCGGGGCGTCGGCAAGACCACTGTTTCGCGCATTCTTGCGAAGTCTCTCAACTGCCAGGGACCTGACGGGCAGGGCGGCATCACCGCGACACCGTGCGGCGTATGTCAGGCGTGCCGGGACATCGACGCGGGCCGGTTCGTCGACTACACCGAACTCGATGCGGCATCGAATCGCGGCGTCGACGAGGTGCAGGCATTGCTGGAGCAAGCGGTCTACAAGCCGGTGCAGGGGCGCTTCAAGGTCTTCATGATCGACGAAGTGCACATGCTCACGGGCCATGCCTTCAACGCCATGTTGAAGACGCTGGAAGAGCCACCCGAATACCTCAAGTTCGTGCTGGCCACGACCGATCCGCAGAAAGTGCCGGTCACCGTGCTTTCACGCTGCCTGCAGTTCAACCTGCGGCCGATGGCGCCCGAGACCGTGCTTGAACATCTCACGCGCGTTCTGCAGACCGAAACGGTGCCGGCCGAGCCGCATGCATTGCGCCTCATCGCACGCGCCGCGCGCGGTTCGATGCGCGACGCCTTGTCGCTGACCGATCAGGCGATCGCCTTCGGCAATGGGGAGTTGCTTGAAGCCGGCGTCCGCCAGATGCTCGGCAGCGTCGACCGTGGCCACGTTTTCCGACTGATCGAAGCGCTGGCACAAGGCGACGGCAAGACGGTGGTCGAGACCTCGGAAGGATTGCGGCGCGATGGGCTTTCCGCCGCCTCCACGCTCGAAGAGATGACTGCCGTGCTACAGGGCATGGCCGTCTTGCAGGCGGTCCCCTCGCGCGCGGGCGCGGACAGCAGCGCAGACCCCGATGCCGCCGAAACGGCCCGCCTCGCCACGCTGATGCCGGCCGATGAAACGCAGTTGCTCTACAGCCTGTGCCTGCACGGACGCGGCGAACTGGGCCTTGCGCCAGACGAATATGCAGCACTCACGATGGTGCTGCTGCGTTTGCTGGCGTTCAAGCCCGGCGGCGCGGCAACCGCGGAAAAAAAAACTCTGAATGAAGCACCGCGGTCCGAAGCGGTGGCGCCGCGCGTGTCACCCGTCGAGACCGCCAGGCCGCCCATGCCTTCTCCGGCGGCGCCTTCGAAGGCACAGGTGCCTTCGGGCGCGCCCGTCGCGCCGCCGGGTCATCGCCTGCCGGTCGTGGACGCGCCGACGTTGAATACCTCCGCACCGCCACGGCACGTCGCCGAAGAGCCGGCACCGGCCGCCGCGAAGGTCATGGCGATGCCGGTCCGCGTTCAACCGCCGGCCGGTGCCCGCGAAGGCGAGTCGGTCGCTTCCTCGGCGCCGATCCCGCCAAGCGAGGAGGGCGACTTCTGGTACGCCGTCGTCACGCAGATGGTCGCCGCCGAGTCGATCACCGCGCTGGCGCGCGAATTGGCCTTGCAGTCGCAACTGGTGGCCCGCGATGTCGACCAGTGGCTGCTGCGCGTCGAGCGCGAATCGCTCAATCAGTCCGGCAGCCGCGACAAGGTTCAGGCTGCGCTCGCGGCGCTGGGTCATGGCGTGAAAATCGCCATCGAAATCGGTGCCGTCGTCGACAGCCCGGCGCGCCGCAACAAGCAGGCTGCCGAAGAGCGTCAGCGTGCTGCCGAAGAGGCGATACGCAACGATCCCGAGGTGCAGTCGATGATGCGAGACTGGGACGCGAGGATCGTCCCGGGTACGCTTCGACCCGCATGAACGCATGAACGGGCGGCCCTGCGTACGGCCGATGTGTTCTCATCCATCCATCTTTTTCCACTGACAGGACCAACGATGTTCAACAAAGGACAACTGGCCGGCCTCATGAAGCAGGCGCAGGCAATGCAGGACAACCTCAAGAAGGCGCAGGAAGAACTCGCCACGATCGAGGTCGAAGGCGAGTCTGGCGCCGGCCTCGTGAAGGTCGTGATGACGTGCAAGCACGACGTCAAGCGCATCACCATCGACCCCAGCCTGCTGGCTGACGACAAGGACATGCTCGAAGACCTCGTGGCCGCCGCCTTCAATGCAGCGGTGCGCAAGGCCGAGGAAACCAGCGAGCAGAAGATGGGCAAGCTCACCGCCGGCATGCCGGGCCTGCCGCCCGGCATGAAGCTGCCGTTCTGACGACGCGTCAGACCTGAATGGCAGATTCCAGCTCGCTCGATGCGCTGGTCGAGGCGCTGCGCCGCCTGCCTGGCGTCGGTGCGAAGTCGGCTTCGCGCATGGCCTTTCACCTGCTGCAGCACGATCGCGAGGGCACCCAGATGCTCGCGCGCGCGTTGCAACAGGCGGCCAGCAATGTGCGGCATTGCGAGCGGTGCAACACCTTCACGGAAGCAGCGATCTGCAGTGTGTGCAGCGATACGCGCCGCGATGCCACCAAGCTCTGCGTGGTCGAGACTCCGGCAGACCAGGCCGCGCTGGAGCGCACTGGCGCGTTCCGCGGCTACTATTTCGTGCTGATGGGCAAGCTCAGCCCGCTCGACGGCATCGGACCCAAGGACATCGGCCTCGCGAAGCTGTTCGATCGCGCACTCGATGGCACGGTGAGCGAAGTGATCCTCGCGACCAATTTCACCGCCGAGGGCGAGGCCACGGCCCATGTGATCGGCGAGGCGCTCAAGCAGCGCGGGCTTACGGTGACGCGTCTCGCGCGCGGCGTGCCGGCCGGCAGTGAACTCGAATACGTCGACCTCGGGACCATTGCGCACGCGTTGGTCGACCGTCGGTGAGCGCGCACCCTTCACGTCGTCCATATCGCGGGCCTCGGCACCATTCGAAGCACCGTCTGTTCGCGGGCCGGTAGTGGTCTTCATGTTTACGTAAAAACCCGCACGGGATGTTCCCGATGCAGGCGCAGATGCGCGCCCCTAAGCTCGTTTCGAACTACACGAATACAGGGCCTTCAGGCGCCACTCATGCTCAATCGCCGTACCTTCACCGTCGCCGCAGCGCTGGGCGCCGCAGCCATCGGCGCACCGCTGGTCCATGGGCAGCCGAAGCTTGAAAAATCGAAGGTATCCATCTCGGTCGGCGGCAAGGCTGCTTTCTATTACCTTCCATTGACCATCTCCGAGCAACTCGGCTACTTCAAGGCCGAAGGTCTGGATGTGGAAATTTCGGATTTCGCGGGTGGCTCGCGCGCCTTGCAGGCGGTCGTAGGCGGCTCGGCCGATGTCTGCTCGGGTGCTTTCGAGCACACGATCAACCTGCAGGCGAAGAACCAGATCTTCCAGGCTTTCGTCCTGCAGGGGCGCGCACCGCAGATCGCGATCGGTGTCTCGACGAAGAACATGCCGAGCTACGCGGGCATTGCCGACTTGAAGGGCAAGAAGGTTGGCGTCTCGGCACCGGGCTCGTCGACCAACATGGTGGCCAACCTCGTGCTCTCGCGCGGCGGTCTCAAGGCCAGCGATGTGAGCTTCATTGGCGTCGGTGTCGCGGCCGGGGCACTCACCGCCTTGCGCTCGGGACAGATCGATGCGATCAGCAACACCGATCCGGTGATGACGATGCTTGAGCAGAAGGGCGACGTGAAGATCATCAGCGACACGCGCACGCTCAAGGGCACTCAGGAAGTGTTTGGCGGCTTGATGCCGGCCGCGTGCCTCTATGCGTCCGCAGAGTTCATCCAGAAGAATCCGAACACCTGCCAGGCGCTGGCGAATGCCATCGTGCACGGCCTCAAGTGGCTGCAGACGGCCGGTCCGGGCGACATCATCAAGACCGTGCCGGAGACCTATCTGCTCGGCGATCGCGCGCTGTACCTCGCATCGTTCGACAAGGTGCGCGAAGCCATCGCCACGGATGGCCTGGTGCCGGCCGAAGGTCCGAAAACGGCGCTGAACGCCATCGCGAGTTTCGATCCCACCGTCAAGGCCGACAAGATCGACCTGTCGAAGCTCTACACCAACGAGTTTGCGCGGCGCGCGAAGGACAGGTTCAAAGCCTGACCTCCACGTCCCGCAACCCGGCTTCGGCCGGGTTTTTTCTGGCCATCCATGGTTGACTACGCGCTCGAACTCCTCGACATCAGCTGCATTTTTCGATCGAAGGATGATCAGGGGCAGCGCTATACCGCCGTCTCTGGCACCACGCTGCGTATTCGCGAGGGTGAATTCGTGTCCGTGGTCGGGCCGACGGGTTGCGGCAAGTCGACCTTGCTCAACGTCGGCGCCGGGTTGCTGGAGCCGTCATCGGGCAGCGTGAAGGTGTTCGGGCAGCCGCTCGCCGGTGTCAATTCGCGGGCCGGCTACATGTTCCAGTCCGAGGCCCTGATGCCGTGGCGAAGCGCGCTGGACAACGTGATGCTGGGCCTGCAATACCGCGGCTTGCCTGACGCAAAGGCGAAAGCGCAGGCCGAGGATTGGCTCGCCCGTGTAGGCCTCGCCGGATTCGGTGACCGCTATCCGCATCAGCTCTCCGGCGGCATGCGCAAGCGCACGGCGCTGGCCCAGGTGCTGGCGCTGGACCCTGACATCATCCTCATGGACGAGCCCTTCAGCGCGCTCGACATCCAGACACGGCAGCTGATGGAAAACGAGGTTCTCGACCTGTGGGCGGCGAAGAAGAAGGCGGTGCTCTTCATCACGCATGACCTTGATGAGGCGATCGCCATGAGCGATCGCGTGGTGGTTCTTTCCGCCGGACCGGCGACGCACCCGATCGGCGAATTCGTCATCGACCTTCCGCGTCCGCGCGACGTGGCGGAAGTCCGGGCGCATCCGCGATTCGTCGAGCTGCACACGCAGATATGGGGCGTGCTGCGCGACGAAGTCCTCAAGGGCTATGCGCAACAACTGAAGAAGGCGGCCTGACATGCGCCTTCGTCCCAGCGAAAGCAACGCGCGCTTCTGGCAGATCACGGTGCTGATCGTGCTGCTGGTGGCGTGGCACATCGCGTCGCGCAATCAACAGTTCGCCTTCTTTCTCGGCGAGCCGATCCAGGTCGCAGGGCGGATCTGGAGCTGGTTCATGCCGGTCGCGATTCCGCCCAACGCGCTGTTTCCTGAAGGCCTTCCCGGCAATGCGGATGTCTACCTGCATCTCGGCGTGACGCTGCTGGAGACTGTTCTGGCATTCATCATCGGCACCGTGCTCGGCCTGGCCTGCGGTCTCTGGCTCGCACTGGCGCGGACGGCGAGCCTGATCTTCGATCCCTACATCAAGGCGGCGAACTCGATGCCGCGTGTGATCCTCGCACCGATCTTCGCGCTGTGGTTTGGCCTGGGCATCTGGAGCAAAGTGGCGCTCGCCGTCACGCTGGTGTTCTTCATCGTGTTCTTCAACGTCTACCAGGGGGTGCGCGAGGTGAGTCCCGTGGTGCTGGCCAACGCGCGCATGCTGGGCGCGAACCAACGTCAATTGCTGCGCACGGTGTATTTGCCGAGCGCGACCAGTTGGGTGTTCTCGAGCCTGCACACGTCGGTCGGGCTGGCGTTCGTGGGTGCGGTGGTGGGCGAATACCTGGGTTCGGCCCGTGGCGTCGGCTATCTCATCCTGCAAGCCGAAGGCACCTTCGACGTCAACACGGTGTTCGCCGGCATCGTGGTGCTGACGGCGTTCGCGCTGGTGCTTGACGGTATTGTCGGCGTCCTCGAAAAGCGCCTGATGAAGTGGCAGCCCCGCAGCGGCGAAACCGAGAAGCTCTGAGCGCCTCAGCGCTTCTTCTTGGAGGGCGTTCCGCCGCGTGACTCGTGCGTGACCTGCGCAGTCTTCGAGGAAGTCTTGGTCACGCTGCTCTTGGCGCCCTTTGAACCGGCAGCGACAGTGCTCTTCGGCACCATGCTCGTGGTCTTGAGCATATGGCCGCCATAGGAGCGCGCCGCGCCGCTGCCGACATGCGCCGCCGACGCCGCGCGAACTGGCAAGTAGACAACGACCTCGTAGCCCTTCTGGAAGGCGTGGTTCGGTTTCACGTCGTTCCATTCGGCGACGCTGGCCGGATTGAGCCGGTACCGGTGGGCGATGCTCGCGACGCTGTCCTTCTTGCCGGCCCTGATGACGGTGCGGCGCGTGACGATCTCAGGCTGGAAGCTCAGCTGCCCGGTATCTGCGACGACCGCCGCGACGTCTTCCTGCACACGCGCGCCGCGCGGCACGATCAGCGTCGATCCCGCCTTGATGAGCATTCGCGGCGGCACGCTGTTGACGGCGCGCAGATCGGCATCGCTCATGCCCGTTCGCTGGGCGGCATCGGCCACCGTCATCGTGGATGGCACGGTCCAGGCGGTCCAGCTGGCGTACTGCCCCTGCGAATAGGCCTCGAAGTTGCGCTGGAACACGGCCGCGTTGTCCCACGGCAGCAGGATCTCGGGCGTTCCGGCCGCAAGCAGAACCGGCTTGTGCGCCGACGGATTGAGGGCTCGGAAGTCCTCGATCTTGACGTCGGCGAGTTTCGCGGCGAGGTCGACGTCAAGGTCGCGCTTGAGCGTGACGGTCTGGAAGTAGGGGTGGTTCGCGATCAACGGCAGGTCGGCGTTGAAGCGCTCCGGATTGGCGACGATGTTCTTGACCGCTTGCAGCTTGGGCACGTACATGCGGGTTTCGGCCGGCATGCTGAGGTCGGCGTAGCCGGTCGGCAAGCCGGCGCGCTGGTTCTTGGCAATCGCGCGGCTCACATTGCCTTCGCCCCAGTTGTAGGCCGCGAGCGCGAGCTGCCAGTCGCCGAACATGCCGTAGAGCTTTTGCAGGTAGTCGAGCGCGGCCCGGGTGGATGCGACCACATCGCGCCGGTCGTCTCGAAAGATGTTCTGCTTGAGGTCGTAGTCGGTGCCCGTGGCCGGCATGAACTGCCACATGCCGGCGGCGCGAGCGCTGGAGACGGCCTGCGGATTGAAGGCACTCTCGATGTAGGGCAGCAGAGCGATCTCGGTCGGCATGTCGCGGCGTTCGAGTTCCTCGACGATGTGGAAGATGTAGCGGCTCGACCGCTCGGTCATGCGCTGCATGTAGTCGGGCCGGCTGGCGTACCACTGCTCGCGGTCATGCACGAGGTCGTTGTCGAGGTCGGGCATCTTGAAGCCGCGGCGGATGCGGTCCCACATGTCCGTGGGAGGCGCCAGGGTCACGACGGCACGTGACTTGGTTTCGCCCGAAGTGATCGGCGTGAGGGGGCCGCCCGGATAGACCGGGGTCGCAGAGCCCGATGCACCCGAGGACGAATTGCCCGTACCGGTGGCGCAGCCCGCGAGAAACAAGGAGCCCGCGAGGCAGGCGGCAACGATAAGTCTCATCAAAAGGTGTTCATCCATTGGTGCACAGCGAAAGCTGTTGCGCCGGGTACTGAGTGAGGCCTGCGACGCGGGGTTCCGCGATATGCGCGAATCTCGGGTTAGCAAGTGTGTATGCGATGTCGTTCGCGGCACCATTGCATGCATGGGCCGGGAGAAAATTCGCGATGCGCCCCACAGGAGCGGCATGATGATGGTGCGTGACTAGAATCGCGGCCAACTGCAGATCGCCACGCCCGAGTGCATCAGACACCGGCTTGGCATCTCCTGGGTCGACCACGATCGCGTCGCGCCCTTCCTGCAGCATCCAGATGTGGTTGTCGGCAAAGGCGGGCAGCGGAACGAGGGTCATGAGCGGTCAAATTATAGGTTTGCATGATTGGTTCGAGACCCCCCCCGGGCGCTATCTGCTGGCCTGGGAGCAGTCACAGTTCGACCAGGCCGTGGCCGACGTGTTCGGCTATCACGCGCTGCAGCTCGGTTTGCCCGAGCTGGAGGGCTTGCGGGCCAACCGCATGCCGCATCGCTGGCTGGCGGTATCGGAGCCGGCCATCGCGGCGCGGAGCGCACTCGTCACCGATTTTTCCGCGCTGCCTTTTTCGGCCAACAGCCTCGACCTGGTGGTGCTTCCGCACACGCTCGAACTCAGCCTCGACCCCCACGCGACGCTGCGCGAGGTGGAGCGGGTGCTGGTGCCGGAAGGTCGCGTCGTCATCTGTGGCCTCAATCCGGCGAGCCTGTGGGGCATGCGGCAACGCAGGGCGCGTCTTTACAGGCGATTGGGGTTCGGCGAGCTTTTTCTGCCCGAGGCCGGCGACTTCATCGGCTACCGGCGGATGCGCGACTGGCTGCGCCTGTTGAGTTTCGAAGTCGAATCGGGGCGCTTCGGCGTCTATCGGCCGGCCGTGCGCAGCGAGGCGTGGCTGGAGCGCTGTCACTGGTTCGATACGGCTGGCGAACGCTGGTGGCCGATCTTCGGCGCGGTCTATTTTCTGGTGGCGGTCAAACGGGTCCGCGGCCTTCGGCTCCTGAGCGCCGATTGGCGCAGGGCCGCGGCCCGCGCCAGCGCGCCGGTGCCGATCGCGGGCAGGATGCACCGCGATCACTCTCTCGACAGTCACAAGGAACGTTCTTGAACGAAGTACAGATCTATACCGACGGCGCCTGCAAGGGAAATCCCGGTCCGGGCGGCTGGGGCGCATGGCTCAAGTCGGGTGCCACCGAAAAGGAATTGTTCGGTGGCGAGCTCAACACCACCAACAATCGCATGGAACTGCAGGCGGTGATCGAGGGGCTCGGCGCGCTCAAGCGTCCATGCAAGGTCATCCTCTACCTGGACAGCCAGTACGTGCGCATGGGTATCACCGAATGGATTCACGGCTGGAAGGCCAAGGGCTGGCGTACGTCGACCAAGCAGCCCGTCAAGAACGTCGAACTCTGGCAGCAACTCGACAAGCTGGTGTCGGAGGGCGGTCACCAGATCGAATGGCGCTGGGTCAAGGGGCACTCAGGCGATCCTGGCAATGAGCGCGCCGATGCGCTGGCCAACAAGGGCGTGGACCGGGCGATGGGCAGGATCTGAGCGCAATCTGGCGCGGGTTCAGATGCGCTCGGGCATTTCCAGCGCTTCGCCCATCTGCGCCCTGAAGAGCAAGTCGTCGGTGATTCGCAGTCGCCGGCTCATCTCGCGTGCGATGTTCATCTGGATCACCGCGAACTGCTCGACGTCGCGCTCGAACAGTCGATAGAGATTGGCCGGCGAGAGTTGGATCGCGCTGCAATCCTCGTCGGCCCGCACCGAGGCGCTGCGTGGCGAAAGATCGAGAAGCGCCATTTCGCCGAAGCAATCGCCCGGGCCGAGCCGTCGAATGAGCAGTTCATGGCTTTGCCAGTTCTTCGACACGGTCACGTGCCCCGTCTCCAGCACGTACATGCAGTCGGGTTCGTCGTTCTCGTGGAAGAAGAAGTCGCCGTGCTGCACACGGACGACCGGCGCCGGCGCCAGCAGAAATTCGATGATCTCCGAGCCGATGGCTCCGAAGATGGGCATCTGCTGCATCAATTCGATTCGGTTTGCGCCCACGGGCCGCTCCTTGGAGGTTCGGGTCCGGCAGACCTTACACCACCCCGTCGAACATCATCACGTCGACCGCATCGCCCGCGGCCACATTGCCCTGACCATGGTGCAGCACCACAAGGCCGTTGGCCTCGACCATGGAGCTCAGGACGCCCGAGCCCTGATTGCCGGCAATTCGCACTTCCGGCAGCGATCCGGGGATCGCCTGCACCCGGCCGCGCTGATATTCGGTGCGACCCGGCTTCTTGCGAATGGCGCTGACGCTCGTTGCGCGCAGCAATGGCGGCGGCGCGGCGCATGTCGCGTTGCAGCCCATCATGCGCAGCAGCGCGGGGCGCACGAAGGCCAGGAAGGTGACCATGACCGCGACCGGGTTGCCGGGCAGGCCGAAGAGCACCGCCGGGCCACGGCTTTCGGTCCCTGAAGGGATCAGGCCCACCGCCATCGGTCGCCCGGGCCGCATGGCGACGCGCCAGAAAGCCATGTCGCCGAGCTGCTGCATCACGGCCCGCGTATGGTCGGCCTCGCCGACGCTGACGCCGCCGCTGGTGATGATCGCGTCGGCCTCGGCGGCGGCGCGTCGCAATGCAGACTCGAGCGCCGCAGGGTCGTCGCGCACCAGGCCGAGGTCGATCACTTCGCAACCCAGGCGCGTGAGAAGGCCGAAGACCGTGTAGCGGTTGCTGTCGTACACCGCACCCTCGCGTGGCGATTCCCCCAGGCTCAGGATCTCGTCGCCGGTCGAGAAATAGGCGACCCGCAGGCGCCGGAGCACTGGCACAGTCGGCAATCCGAGGCTGGCCATCATGCCCAGCGCAGCCGGCGAGATGATTTCGCCGCGTTGGAGTGCGGGTTTGCCCTGCGTCAGGTCCTCGCCCGCCAGGCGCCGGTTGTCGCCGCGGCGCAGCGCCTTGGCCGGGAAGCTGACGACGTCGGATTCGACGGTGCAAAACTCCTGGGGAATGACGGTGTCCAGGCCGGCCGGCATCACCGCGCCTGTCATGATCTTCACCGTGTCGCCGGCGGCCAGGGCGCCGCGCCAGGCGGCACCGGCCAGCGCCGTGCCCACCACCCGCAGGCGCACGGTCGCATCGTCGCCGTGGCCATCGAGCACACTGCCGTCCAATGCGAAGCCATCCATGGCCGAGTTGTCGTGCGGCGGCACGCTGACAGGCGAGATGATGCCCTCCGACAGCACCCGGCCGAGCGCGTCGCGCAGCGCGATGTGTTCGCCCTGCGTGACGATGGCTGGCTCCGCGAGCCGTGCCAGAAAGGCCTGCACGGCGTCGACGCCCAGCGCCTTGGGGTCGTAGCCCGCCAGGGCGGCGGCGATGTCTGCAATTCGGCTCATGGAGGGAGATCGGAAGTCACGGACGCTGGGATTCGAGCGCGTGCAGTTCGGCCAGCGTGTTGGCGTTGAAGAACGCGTCGGGCGCGTCGCCAGGCCGATCGAAGGGCACCACCACCGTGCGGTGCTGCGCGGTCCAGCGGTCGATCTTGCGGCCGCCGGCCTGTGTGAAGCGCACCAGGCTTTCAAGCAGCGCGGCGCCGAGGAGGCAGAACACCGGTTGTGGCCGCATCGCGATCGCGCCGTCGGGCTCTTCCGAGGCTTCGCGGGCTGCCGCCATCGCGATTTCCGCGCCGCCGGCTAGGAGAGCCTCGGAGAGCCGGCTGGCCAGATCGAGCGGGAACAGCGGCGTGTCGCAGGGCACGGTGAGAAGGTACGGTGTCTCGCAGCGCTCCAGCCCGGTGAGGAACCCCGCGAGCGGCCCCGCATAGTCCGCCAATCCGTCGGGCCAGACCGGCACGCCGAAGGATTCGTACGCCGAGAGATTGCGGTTGGCGTTGACCATCATCTCGCCGACCTGCATGCCGAGACGCATCACCGCATGCATCGCGAGCGGTGTGCCGTTGAAGTTCTGCAGGCCCTTGTCGACGCCGCCCATGCGCGAGCCGCGCCCGCCGGCCAGCACGAGGCCGGTGATGTCAGCGCTGGGAATGGTCAAGGTGGTCATTTGAGTGGTGACCCACACCAGGAGCCCGCGGAACCGGCTCGGCCGGGCCGCTGGGGCTGCCCCCGGAGAGGGGGTGTCCGAGCCACACGAAGTGGGCGAGGCTTGGGGGTGAGCTTGTTCATCCGCCGATGTAGCTCATTTCGACGCGGCGCGGCGCGCCCGCATCGCTGTCCGGCTCGCGCAGGGCACGCAACTCGGAATAGCGATCGCTTCGACCCTGCCAGATGTCGGCGATGGCGGACGTGATCTGTGCGTCGTCCGCACCGCCGCGCAACATCGGCCGCAGGTCGTGGCCTGCGTTGGCAAAGAGGCAGAGAAAGAGCTTGCCCTCGGTGGACAGGCGCACCCGGCTGCAGTCGTGGCAGAAGGCCTGGGTCACGCTGCTGATCACGCCGATCTCGCCGCCGCCGTCCTGATAGGCCCAGCGCTGGGCGGTTTCGCCGGGCGCGCTGGCTTCGAGTGGCGCGAGCGGGAATTCCCCGGCGATGCGCCGCACCACCTCCGCGGACGGAAGCACTTCATCCATCCGCCAGCCGTTGGTGGCGCCGACGTCCATGTATTCGATGAAACGCAACACCACGCCGGTGCCGCGGAAATGCCGCGCCATCGGCAGGATTTCCTGCTCGTTGGTGCCGCGCTTGACCACCATGTTGACCTTGATCGGCCCAAGGCCCGCGCCGTGCGCGGCCTCGATGCCTTCGAGCACCTCGGCAACCGGGAAGTCCACGTCGTTCATGGCGCGAAAGACGGTGTCGTCAAGCCCGTCGAGGCTCACCGTCACGCGTTGGAGGCCGGCGGCCTTCAATGCCTTGGCTTTGCGGGCCAGCAGCGAGCCGTTGGTGGTGAGCGTGAGGTCCAGCGGCTTGCCGTCCGTCGTGCGCAGAGCGGCCAACTGCTCGACCAGCACTTCGAGGTTCTTGCGCAGCAGCGGTTCGCCGCCGGTGAGCCGGATCTTGTGCGCGCCGTGTGTCGCGAAAATCCGCGCGAGCCGCGTGATTTCCTCGAAGCTCAGCAGCGCGCTGTGGGGCAGGTATTGATAGTCCTTGTCGAAGATTTCCTTCGGCATGCAATAGCTGCAGCGAAAGTTGCACCGGTCGGTGACGCTGATGCGCAAGTCGGTCAGCGGCCGGGCCAGGCGGTCGAGCAGCACTCCAGTGGCCGGGACCGGACGCCCGGCCGAGACCGCGACGCGACGGCCGCGGCCGATCTCGGAGAGGGGGACGACATGGTGGCTCATGGGTAGAGCAATTTAACGCATCGCCCGTGCCCTCGGCGCTCCGATGCCGTTTGACCCTGCCGGGAGCCGACCGCCCAGCTACACGCAACGAGCGCCGTCGACCTCGATGCAGACGCCGCTGATGAACGACGCCTCGTCACTCGCGAGATAAAGCGCTGCGTTCGCAACGTCGAGTGCCGTCGAGAAGCGACCCAGTGGAATGGTTGCGCGGAACTTCGCCTTGCGTTCCTCGGTGACGGGGCCGCCGGCGAATTCGGCGGCGAGGCCGGTGTCGGGGTTGAAGACCGGGTTGATGCAATTCACGCGGATGTTGTCGGGTCCGAGTTCGGCAGCCAGCGACTTGCTCGTGGTGATCACCGCGCCCTTCGATCCGTTGTACCAGGTGAGTCCGGGGCGCGGGCGCACGCCAGCGGTCGAGGCAATGTTGATGAACGAGCCGCCGCCGTTGGCGCGGAAGGCGGGCACGGCGTGGATGGTCGAGAGATAGATGCTCTTCACATTGACCGAAAAGCAGCGGTCGAACTCTTCTTCGCTCACTTCCAGCGCAGGGCGATTGCGATGCGTCCAGCCGGCGTTGTTGACCATCACGTCGAGCTTGCCGTGGCGCTGAATCGCGGCATCGACCAGCGCCTTCACTTCGGCCGACTTGGTGACGTCGGCAGCGAAGAAGGAGGCACGGCCTCCTGCGCGCAGGATGGCCTCGACCACCTGTTCGCCGAGCGCTGTGTTGATGTCGTTGACGATGACCTGGGCACCCTCGGCCGCCAGCCGTTTCGCGATGCCTTCGCCGATGCCGCCGCCGGCGCCGGTCACGATGATGGATTTGTCCTTGACGCGCATGTTGTTATCTCCGATTGCTGTGGTTCTTGTGATTCTCGTGAGTTGGGGGTCAGCCGTGCTTGATGGCCACCGTCTTGAGGGTCGTGAATCCGTAGAGGGCTTCGAAGCCTTTTTCGCGACCGTAGCCTGACGACTTGACGCCGCCGAAAGGCAACTCGACGCCACCGCCGGCTCCATAGTTGTTGATGAACACCTGGCCGCTCTGCACGCGCTTCGCCATCCGGAATTGACGCGCGCCGTTCTCGGTCCAGATGCCGGCGACGAGGCCGAATCGCGTCGCGTTGGCGAGCGCCACGGCTTCGTCTTCGTCGCGGAACGACATCGCCGCCAGCACCGGGCCGAAGACTTCTTCCTGGGCGAGACGATGGTCCACCGGCACGTCGCGAAGCAGCGTGGGCGCTTGGTAGAAGCCGCTCTCGGGCGCTTCGTCGACCACCACGCCTTGACCCACCATCGGGATGCCCGCGATATGCGCGTCCGACAGGAAATCCCACACGCGCTGCTGCTGCGACTGGCGGATCAGCGGGCCCACGTCCAGGTCCATGGCCGCTGGGCCGACGCGCAGCGCATCGAATGCATGGCCGAGGCGTTCGAGCAGCGGCTCGTAGATTTCGCGCTCGATGAGCACGCGCGAACCTGCCGAGCAGGTCTGGCCCGCGTTCTGCACGATGGCGTTGATCACCACGGGAATGACGGCGCGCAGATCGGCGTCCGCGAAGATGATCTGCGGGCTCTTGCCGCCGAGTTCGAGTGTGACCGGGCAATGGCGCTCTGCCGCCACCTGCTGGATGATCGTGCCGACCTTGGGGCTGCCGGTGAAGCTGATGTGGTCGATGCCCGGGTGGCGTGCCAGCGAATCGCCGACCTCATGGCCATAGCCGGTCACGATGTTGAGCGCGCCGGGCGGAAAGCCGACTTCCGCCGCCAGCTGCGCCACGCGGATCAGCGACAGGCAGGCGTCTTCCGACGGCTTGACCACGCACACGTTGCCCGCAGCCAACGCACCGCCGACGCTGCGCCCGAAGATCTGCATCGGGTAGTTCCACGGAATGATGTGGCCGGTCACACCGTGCGGTTCGCGCCAGGTGAGGACGCTGTAGCCGTCCTGGTAGGGCACGGTCTCGCCATGGAGCTTGTCGCAGGCGCCGGCATAGAACTCGAAGTAGCGCACCAGCGCCAGCGCATCGGCGCGCGCCTGCTTGACCGGCTTGCCGCAATCGCGCTGCTCGATCAGCGCCAACTCGTCAACGTGCTCGGCGACCTTCTGCGAAAGCTTGTAGAGCAGCCTGCCGCGATCGGCCGCGCTGACCTTGTGCCAGGTCGACTCGAAGCAGTGGCGCGCGGCGCGCACCGCAGCATCGATGTCCGCTGCATTGCTGCGCTGCAGCTCGTCGAAGGTCTGGCCGTCGGAGGGGTCGATCACCGGCAGCGTGCGGCCGGACGATGAGGCAACGCTTTCGTTGCCGATGTAGTTGAGTTGCATGGGCGAAATCTTAGCGGCCTCCCGCCATGCGCGCGGGGGAGCGCGTTCAGCGCGACGCGGTGGCCCTCGGCAAGGCGCGCACGGCGTTGAGCATCCGCTCCACGTGCTTGTCGGGGTTCAGGTTCTGGTAGTAGTAGGCGACGTTGCCATTGGGCGCGATCACGTACGACAGCCGGTTGGCGAAGTCCGGCCGGGTCTGCATCAGCGCGTCGAAGCCCTGGATGATGGTCTTGGACTGGTCCGAGGCCACCGGGAAGCGGTTCTGGCAGGACTTGACCGAGAACTTGGTCAGCGTGTCGATGTCGTCGGCCGAGACGCCGATCACGGTGGCGCCCAGCGCCGCGAACTGGTCGATGGCTTCGGCGAAGGCGTGTGCCTCGATCGAGCAGTCGTTGGAGTCCGCCGCCGGGAAGAAATACACCACCACCGGCCCCTTGGCGAGCTCTTCGGCGAGCGAATAGCGGAAGGTCTTCCCGCCCAGGGCCGCCGTGGCGGTGAACCTGGGCGCCGGATCGCCGATGTCCAGTGCCGCGAAAGCGGGTGAGGCCAGAACTGCGACAACTGCAAGCAAAGCTGCACGCACGGAGATCGTGAGCGTCATGATGTAACCCCCGGGGAAGGCCTGACGAATTCTAGGGCTGGAGGCCTCGCGGCGGGCGGCTGAAACCGGCAAGAGATTGCCTGCGTATTCGCTACAACAGACGAGGGGAACAGACGATGACTTTCGCAATGACACGCTGGCTGCGTGCCGCTTGCCTGTGTGCCGGGATTGCCGCGTTGAGCGCCTGCGGTTCGTTGCCGCAGATGCATGAGCGGCCGGAAGAGCAC
Source organism: Variovorax sp. 05L425 (assembly GCF_056397705.1). Taxonomy (NCBI): domain Bacteria; kingdom Pseudomonadati; phylum Pseudomonadota; class Betaproteobacteria; order Burkholderiales; family Comamonadaceae; genus Variovorax; species Variovorax sp. 05L425. The sequence continues at coordinate 16,251 of NZ_JBFTNY010000015.1, forward strand.
GCGGCGCGGCCGGACCCGTCCACCCGCCTCGCAAGGATCGTGGCCGATTCGACGCCACCCGGCGAGCATTCGGGCTTCCGCCTGATGCCGCTGGGCGTCTATTCGCTCGACGCCCGCATCCAGCTCGCGCATCGGGCACAGCAGTCGCTCGTGGTGCAGTACTACCAGCTTGAAAACGACGGTACTGGTCGCTTGCTGATGCGCGCCCTGCGCGAGGCGGCCGCGCGCGGCGTGAAGGTGAGGGTACTGGTCGACGATCTCTACACCGCGAAGAGCCAGCAGCCGCTGCTCGAGCTCGCGCAGACGCCGAACGTGGAGGTGCGCCTGTTCAATCCGTTCTGCTGCGGTCGCGACGGCTTCGTGTCGCGCTTCGCCGCATCGCCGCAGGACATCCCGCGTCTCAACCACCGCATGCACAACAAGCTCTTCATCGCCGATGGCGTCATGGCGGTGGTGGGCGGACGCAACATCGCGGACGAATATTTCGTGCTCAGCCAGTCGCAGAACTTCATCGACATGGATGCCGTCGTCGTGGGCAAGGTGGTCGCAGAACTCGAATCGGTCTTCGACGCCTTCTGGAATGCGGAGCAGGTCTGGCCGATCGAGGACATCGTGCGCGGCGCGCGGGGGCGCAAGCCGACGGCGGAGGATTTCGACAACTGGATCGGCATGTCGGCACCGGCGCCGAAGCTCGACCTTCCGCCCGTGGACATCCTTGGCTACGGCCCGATTGCAGAGGAACTGGACGGCGGCCGCATGGGCCTCCTGTGGGGCGAGGCGCACGCCGTTGCCGATCCACCGAGCAAACCCACATACATGAACGCTGACGAGGCGCTGGCAACCAGCGTGACCATGAAAGTCTGGGGCCTGCTGATGCAAGCGAAGATCGAGGTGGACCTGACCTCGCCTTACCTGGTGCCGGGTGAGAAGGGCATGGCGGCCTTCGAGGATCTGTCGCGGCGCAAGGTCAAGCTCACGCTGCTGACCAATTCGCTCGCCGCCAACGACGAGCCGCTCGTGCACACGGGCTATGCGCGCTATCGCGAACGCCTGCTCACCAGCGGCGCCGATCTCTATGAGCTGAGTCCTGAACGCACCATGGCCAACGAGCGCTTCGGCATGTTCGGCAATTCGCTCGGCCGGCTGCACGCCAAGACGGCGGCCATCGACAAGCAGCGCATCTTCATCGGCTCCATGAATCTCGACCCGCGATCGGCGACCCAGAACACCGAAATGGGCGTGGTGGCCGACAGCCCGCAACTTGCGCGGGAAATGCTGCGGGTCATCAACGTCAGCAAGCTCCAGAATTCCTATCGCCTGCGGCTGGACAAGGAAACCGGCGCGCTGCAATGGCTCACCACCGACGGCGAAAAGGAAATCATCCTGACCTCGGAACCGGAAGCGGGCTTTTTTCAGCGTTTCTATAACTCGCTGATCGCGCCAATCGTTCCTGAAATGCTGTTGTAATCCTCAGGATGGTCACTACGGCATCCTTTCCTTGCAATTCGGCGCCGCCGCCCCACATGCTCCGCATGAACGCTACACATACCCCTGCGCACAAGACCGACCTGGCTGTGACGCACGTGCTGGCCCAACTCCTGGAGCGGCTCGAGCACAGTCCTGAGCCCGTCGGCGCCGAGCAATACCGTTCCGTCGTGATGCATCTGGTCGATGAATTCCGCGATGTGGAACCGGGTGCTCAACTCGGTCAATTGCTTGACGCCTATCCCGCCGCCGCCGAGGTGTACGAAAACCTGAACTACCAGTACGCCGGCCTGTGCCGTACTGCGCTCGACGTGTCCCTGTCCGCCGAAATGGCCGCCAAGAGCGCCATCGAGCGCGCGATGAAGCGTGGCCCGGAAACCGCCCATGAGTAAGACTGAAGTCAAGACCACCGTCCTGGAAGACGGCCTGCGCTACAAGGCCAAGGCCTCCGGCTCGCCATTTCGCGCTTCGGCGTCGTTCAGCGGCGCAACGATGTCGTGTTTCATGTGCGGAAAGCACCGCGTGCGTTCCCAGATGCGAACGCGGCAATTGCTCGGCAAATCGCAGACGGTTTGCGCGCCTTCGTGCAAGGCGCTCGACGAACTAGTGGCAAACGGGGGCGGTTGAGCCCCCTTTTTTTGCCCTCTGGCAGCCTGCTCGGGCCGCCCGATTAGTACTTCGTACCGCCTACCAAATCGGAAGAATTCGAACTACAGTTGGAAACAATTGATGCGAATAATTGCATCAATGCCAAAGTTCTAACTAACGGTCGATTCAAATGATCCCGATGAATTCGATGACTCTCCAAGCCCCGGGCCTGCGTCGATTCAATGCGAAAGGACGGGCCCTGTGAGCCGCCAACGCCACGTCATCATGCAAGTCGTCAAGCGCTCCGGCGGTGCGACGCATCACGTCGAGTTCTGCATCGACGACAACTTCGCGGAGCGCCTGCGGCAACTGCGGTCGCTGGTGCCACCGTTGAACTCGCTGAACAAGCAGCGCGACCTCGTCATCGACAAGGTCCGCGTGCGCATGCCGACCGCCGTATGGCGATGCGGCGTCGACATCGACAGCTCGGTCGACGGTTCGTGCATCGTGATTGCTGCCGAAGGCTTTTTCAATTGCGGCGCCAAGGACCGCAAGACGAAGGAAAAGCTGGTCACCTACACCTTCCCGATCGCGCGGCTGATCGAACTCCACCTGGAGCGGCCTGCCGGCGAGACCTTCTACATCCGCGACGGCATCTTCACCAACGACGAGCCCGCGGATTCGGCGGCCGGCCGCTGGGTGGCATCGCTGCACGAACTCGAGGAAATGCGCGTTCCCGAGGCGCCGTCCGACTTCGACACCCTCCAGGGCGTGCCGTTGCGGGCCGAGCAGGGCGCGTTGCCAACGCGCTCGGTCAGCCTGAACTGACCGAGGCCGCTGCGCGCCGGGGCCAGGCCACGGCGCGCTATTGGCGCTATTGGCTATTGCACCTTCACTTCGACGCGCCGCGCTTCCGCCGCCGGGCCATCGCCCTGGGCTTGCGTGGGCTTCGCAAGTTCGACCTTGTCATCGGGCACGCCAGCCATCTTGAGCGCGGCGCCCACCGCCATCGCGCGTTGCTTGGCGAGTTCGGCGTTCTTCTCCGCATCGCCGGTGGCGTCGTGGAAGCCGCTCACCACCACATGGCCGCCGGCCTGCACGTTCTTGACGATGTCGGACAGGGCCTCGTTCGCGCCTGCTGGCACTTCGGCGCTGCTGGTGGCGAAGTAGAACTTGACCACGCCGCCTTCTGACTTGATCGACGCACCCGCGTCCGCAGCGGGCGCGGCGGCAGGGGCGGACGGCGCGGCGGGCGCGGTGATCGGAGCAGGTGTCTCGGCCGGCTTGGTCATGGCGCTCGCATCGCCGCCATGGAACTTCACCACCAGCGGCACGATGAGCAGCGCCACGATGTTGATGATCTTGATCAGCGGATTCACCGCCGGCCCGGCCGTGTCCTTGTAGGGGTCGCCCACGGTGTCGCCGGTGACGGCGGCCTTGTGCGCCTCCGAGCCCTTGCCGCCGTGGTGGCCGTCCTCGATGTACTTCTTGGCGTTGTCCCAGGCGCCTCCGCCCGTGCACATGGAGATCGCGACGAACAGGCCGGTGACGATGGTGCCCATCAGCAGACCGCCCAGCGCCTTCGGGCCGAGCACCAGGCCGACCAGGATCGGCACGACCACCGGCAGCAGCGACGGGATCATCATTTCCTTGATCGCCGCACCGGTCAGCATGCTCACCGCACGGCCGTACTCGGGCTTGGCGGTGCCTTCCATGATGCCCTTGATCTCGCGGAACTGGCGGCGGACTTCCTCCACCACCGAGCCGGCCGCGCGGCCGACGGCCTCCATCGCCATGGCGCCGAACAGGTAGGGGATCATGCCGCCGATGAACAGGCCGACGATCACCATCGGGTCGCTCAGGTTGAAGTCGATCGCAAGGCCGTAGCCTTCGAGCTTGTGCGTGTAGTCTGCGAAGAGCACCAGCGCCGCGAGCCCCGCGGAGCCGATCGCGTAGCCCTTGGTCACGGCCTTGGTGGTGTTGCCGACCGCATCGAGCGGGTCGGTGATGTCACGCACGCTGGCCGGCATTTCCGACATCTCGGCGATACCGCCGGCGTTGTCGGTGATGGGGCCGTAGGCATCGAGCGCGACCACGATACCGGCCATGCTCAGCATCGCCGTCGCCGCCACGGCGATGCCGTAGAGACCCGCCATCGTGTAGGCAGCAAGGATTGCGATGCAGACGCAGATCACCGGCCAGGCCGTGGACCGCATCGACACGCCGAGGCCCGCGATGATGTTGGTGCCGTGGCCCGTCGTCGAAGCCTGCGCGATGTGGCGCACGGGCGAATACTGCGTGCCGGTGTAGAACTCCGTGATCCACACCAGCGCGGCAGTCAGCGCCAGCCCGACGAAGCAGGCGCCGAACAGCTTGAGCTGACTTCCGGTGGCCGCAATCGCGTTGTCGGGGATCAACCAGCTCGTCACGAACCAGAACGCGATCAGCGACAGGATGCCCGCGACCGCGAGACCCTTGTAGAGCGCCGGCATCACATTGACCATGCCCGGCGAGGCCTTCACGAAGAAGCAGCCGATGATCGACGCGATGATCGACACGCCGCCGAGGGCCAGCGGATACATCACCGCATTGACCGGCGCGGCCGTCACCATCAGCGCACCGAGCACCATGGTCGCGATCAGCGTCACGGCGTAGGTCTCGAAGAGGTCGGCCGCCATGCCGGCGCAGTCGCCGACGTTGTCGCCCACGTTGTCCGCGATCACGGCCGGGTTGCGCGGATCGTCCTCGGGGATGCCGGCTTCGACCTTGCCCACCAGGTCGGCGCCGACGTCGGCCCCCTTGGTGAAGATGCCACCGCCGAGCCGCGCGAAGATCGAGATCAGCGAGGAGCCGAAGGCGAAGCCGATCAGTGGGTTGAGCAGGCTCGCAAGGCTCTTGTCCGGCGTCAGGGCGCCGTTACCCGCAAGAAACCAGTAGAACGCCGAGACACCCAGCAAGCCCAGTCCCACGACCAGCATGCCGGTGATCGCGCCGCCGCGAAACGCCACGTCGAGCGCCGGGCCGATGCCCTTGGTGGCGGCCTGCGCGGTGCGCACGTTGGCGCGCACGGAGACGTTCATGCCGATGAAGCCGCAGGCGCCCGAGAGCACCGCGCCGATGATGAAGCCCACTGCCGTGGTCACGTCCAGGAAAACGGCGATCAGGATCGCAAGCACCACGCCGACGATGGCGATGGTGCGGTACTGCTTCGCGAGGTAGGCCGCCGCGCCGGTCTGGATCGCCGCTGCGATCTCCTGCATTCGTGCGTTGCCCGGGTCTTTCGAAAGAATCCAGCTGCGCGCCCAGAATCCATAGGCCACGGCCACGAGGCCGCAGACGATGGCGAGGACGAGAGGGGTGTTGCCAGTCATGCCTTTGCTTCTCCAGTAGTTCGTCGTAACTTGTGGAGACGAAAGCTCGACCTGTGCGCAACGCGTACGGGTCAGTGCTTCCGCCGCGTTGCTTCCTCGAAGCCCCGGTGCCGCGAAGGCAGGGGCCGATTGGCCAACGGGATCAATTTACAGGCAAATGCCGCTTTCTGTGCGACTGCGCCGTGACATGGAAAGTAAACTTCGGGTTTTTCCGCATCCTGCGAACAACACTTTCAACTACTCCAAAGACACGCACCATGTCCCTCGGCCAAGTTTCCCCCGGTAAAGACGCCCCCGAAGCCTTCAACGTCGTCATCGAGATCCCGATGAACGCCGATCCGATCAAGTACGAAGTCGACAAGGAGTCGGGCGCGATCTTCGTCGACCGCTTCATGACGACCGCGATGCACTACCCGACAAACTACGGCTACGTGCCGCAGACCTTGTCGGGCGACGGCGACCCGGTCGACGTGCTGGTCATCACGCCCTACGCGCTGGTGCCCGGCGTGGTGGTGCCGTGCAGGCCCATCGGCATCCTGATGATGGAAGACGAGGCCGGCGTCGACGGCAAGGTGCTCGCCGTGCCGACCGACAAGGTGCTGCCCATCTACAGCCACTGGAAGAAGGTCGAGGACGTGAACCCGATGCGCCTGAAGGCCATCACGCACTTCTTCGAGCACTACAAGGACCTCGAAGCCGGCAAGTGGGTCAAGGTGCTGGGCTGGGAAGGTATCGACGCCGCCAAGAAGGAAATCATGGACGGCATCGCGAACTACAAGAAGTAAGTTTCGCGGTCGGTCATTTTTGAGGCGCCTCGCGGCATGTGTCGCGAGGCGCTTTTTCATGTCTGCGCCAGCAATTGGCAAGGAGGATTGACGGCATGCCCAGTTCGCGCAGATTGCAGTTGGAGCAGGCGACCTTGATGCAGGTCAAGCTTCAAGCATCGCTGGGAGTCGACTTGAACGGGAGGGCGTTGGGCGAGCGGATGTTCGACGCGGCACTTGCGGCACTGAAACCGATTCAGCGTATGCCGGCGATGGGCTCGCCGCGACTGGGGCAGTCGTGCGAGATCGCCGGTTTGCGGTCGTGGCGCGTCGCGGGGTTCCCCATGCAGTGGCTTTACTTCGAAACCGAGGACCATCTGGATGTGGTTCGCTTGCTTGGGGACCGGCAAGACATTGCAGCCATTCCGAGTGCCGGCGATTGAAATTGGACGGACCTCACCGCGTTGATGATCAACGGCTGCAAAGGGGAAGGTCAGCACTCCGAATTCAACTCGGGCAGGTGGTACAGCCGATCGCAAATCTTCTCCAATTCAGAGCTCAGGCGATCAATGCACTTCTCGCGCAGGCGCCGATAACCTTGAAGGCGTCGGGGCGCAGCAGCTCAGGAAGGTCACTTGGACGACTTCCCGGTGCGCGCGGAGTTGCCTTGGGACGGCACGGCCACAGGCGAGTTGATGGTGCGCGGTCGCTGGATCGTTGAGCGCTACTTCGGCGCGGACAGTTCTCCATTGGTTGATGGGTGGTTCCCAACCGGGGACGTGGCAACCATCGACCGAGACGGTTTCATGCGCATCACTGAACGCGCGAAGGACGTGATCAAAAGTGGCGGCGGATGGATCAGCTCCATCGAATTGGAGAACATCGCGACGGAGCATCCCGCCGTCGCCTTGGCCGCCTGCATCGACAAACCACGCTCCAGTCCAGTCGTCCGCCGCCAGGTTCACATGGTCCCCTTGGGAATCACTTCTTCCGCGAATCAGCCGTCCCGATGCAATGCCGCGTGCGCCACGATCGCCTCGATGATCTGCGGCCACATCGAGATCGGCAACGCATGACCCATGCGCGGAATGCGCAGCAGCCTGGAGCCTGGAATGGCCGCGGCGACATCGATGCCGCATTCGACCGGCACCAGCGGATCGGCGTCGCCGTGGATCACCAGCGTGGGCACCCGCACCTCGCGCAGCGCGGGCTTGCGGTTGCCCGAAGCGAAGATGGCAGCCAGCTGGCGCGCCACGCCGGGCGGATTCATGCCGCGCGCGAAGACGGCGCGGGCTCGCTCGGCGTCGCGGGCCTCGTCTTCCGGAAAGCCCGGGCCGCGCAGCACGTTCCAGGTCCTGGCGTAGTGCGGCAGGTAGGCTTCCAGCGTGTTGGGCGATGGCGTGAACAGCACGCCCATCGCTTCGGACGTGGGCGGCGGCAGGGCGGGGTCGCCGGTGCTTGACATGATGCTCGTGAACGAGAGCATCCGCTGCGGATGGTGCAGGGCCAGTTCCTGCCCGATGGCGCCGCCCATCGAGGCGCCGACGATGTGGGCGCGCGCGATTTTGAGCGCGTCGAGAAGGCCGGCCGTATCGTTCGCCATGTCGCGCAGCGAGTAGGGCACTGTCAGCGGCTTGCCCGCCAGGGCAAGCGCCATCAGCGCCATGACGTCCGGCACGCCCAGGTGCGCGAGGTGGCTGGAGCGGCCGATGTCGCGGTTGTCGAAACGGATCACGCGAAAGCCGCCGGCGTCCGCAAGCGCGGCACAGAACGCGTCGTCCCACGCGATCATCTGGGCGGCAAGACCCATGATCAGCAGCAATGGCGGGGCGGCGGAATCGCCGAAGCTGTCCCAGCACAGTTCGACGCCGTTGGCATGGGCGAATTGTTCCGGGCCATCAGGGGTAGGGGTCACGGGGAGGCCTCCTTGTTCGCCGCCACGATACGCCAGCTCGAGGCGGCTGGAGACGTATCCGAGGCCCATCGGCTTGGGGGATTTCCCTTGGATGGCGATCAGGCGATCAGGCGAACACGTCGGACACATAGCGGCCCGTCTCGCGCTCGATCTTGTCGATCCACGCCTCGGCTTGCTCGGCCGTCGCGCCGACCGCCTCCATGTAGATGCGCGTGAACGTCTCGCGCACCGCCGGCGCCATGTGGCGGCCGTCGCCGCAGACGTAGACGTGCGCACCCTTGCGAAACAGTTCGGCCACGTCGGCGCGGTCCTTCCAGACGCGATGCTGCACGAAAGTCACGTCGCCTTCGGGTGCCTTGTAGAACGCGGGACGAACGCTGACCACGCCGTCGGCTTCCCACGCGGCCAGCTCGTCGCGGTACAGGAAATCGACGTCGGGATGGTCGCAGCCAAAGAACAGCAGCGACGGCCCGACGCTGCGCCCGTTGCGCGCCTGCACGGCGCGCTCCTGGAGAAAGCCGCGAAACGGCGCGAGTCCGGTACCTGCGCAGACCATCACCATCGGCATCTCGGGTGAGGCGGGCGGATGGAAGTGGTCGTTCGACGAGCGCACGGCGATCGCGACGCGCGTGCCCGGCGTGCAGCTCGCCAGATGCGTCGACGCCATGCCTTGGTAGCGCCCCTGGCCCGACAGCGCCGGGGCATCGACGACGGCGACGGTGATCGTGCAGCGCTGCGCATTCCACAGTGGGGAAGACGAGATTGAATACTGGCGCGCGCGCGCCGCCGGCAGCATCTCGAGAAAGGCGGCCAGGCCCAACTCGCACGCGGCGTAGCGTTCGAGCAGATCAAGCACGCTGACGCGCTTGCCGAGCACGTCGCGTTGGTAGGCGTCTTCCTCGGTCAGCGCGCTCAGCTCGGCCTTCTCGGGCGCACAGCGCGTTGCCGCCGCCAGCGTCGCCACCTGGCCGCGCGTGGCCGGCTGCCCCAGCTCGACATAGTGGAACAGCACTTCGCTCGCATTGACGGGGTAGTCCACCGGCAGTGAGGTGAGGCTGCTCTCGGGCTTGCGGATCACGATCTGGCTGTCGGAGGCGAGGTTGAAGCGTTTCAGCGCCCGCATCACGTTCCCGATCGGGTTGTGCGGCAATACCGCCAGGTAGTCTCCCGCGCGGTAGCTCATCCCCTCGGGCAACGCGATGTCGATGTGGCGCTTGGAGCGGCCGAGCGGCGATGCCATGTCGACCAGTTCGCGGTTCTCGATCACCTCGCCGTGCTGCAGGTCGCCCAGGCGCAGGATCGCCGTGCGGCCGGCCTTGATGTGCTCGACCTGCAACTGGGTGCCTGTCGGCGCGGCCTGCACCTGTTTGCCCAGCGCGCTCCCGAAGTCGGACCACAGCCCGCCATACCATTCGTCGAAGGCGCCGAAGAAGTCGCCACCGGCGTCGGCCTCGCCCCGCGGCCTGATGCGCACGGCGCCGGCGGCTTCGAGCGCTGCATCGAAGCGCTTGGGCACCGCCTGGTAGGTGCGTGCCCATTGGCGATTGCCGCAGCCGAACACCGCGAAGCGCACGCCGTTCAACGCGCCCGGCGCGAGCGTGTCGAGCCAGGCAGCGAACTGGCGCGCATTGTCCGGCGGCTGGCCTTCGTACGAGGCAGCGATGATCGCGACGGCGCCCTCGGTCGGCAGCTTGCCGATGTGGTCATCGAGTGGCGCCACCTGAGGCGCATAGCCCTGCGACGGTGCGTCGCTGGCGATGCGCTCCGCGAACGCTTCGGCCGAGCCGGTGTTCGAGCCGAACAGCACCAAGAGCGGCGTGGCCTGCTCTCCGGGGGCGCGCGGGGCCGCCGCTGCCTGCACCGGACTGGCGGCCGTCTGCACCCCGACCGCGCTGCGTGGCTTGAACGACGCGCTGCCGCGGCGCTTGACGCGGATGCGGAAGCCGTGCGGCTTCAAGGTGAGCGTCTCGGCCACTGAGAGCTGGTAGGACGGGTCGTCCTCGATCAGGTCGAAGCGCTGAAGGATCATCGCGATCAGCAGCACCGCCTCCTGCATCGCGAACGGCCGGCCGATGCAGGCGCGCTGGCCGTTGCCGAACGGTTTCCACGCGTTCGGCGGCAGCTTCTCCATCGCCTCGGGCGCGAAGCGCTCGGGACGGAAAGCTTCGACATCGTCGCCCCAGACCTGGGTGTCGCGGTGCAGCATGGGCGTCAGCACCATCAGCGTGTCGCGCCGACCGATCGCGTAGCGCCCGCCGATCACGGTGTCTTCGCGCGCGCGCAACTGGAACGCCGGCGCGGTCGGCCAGATGCGCAGGCTCTCCATCAGAACCTGCTCGATGTAGCGCAGCCGGCCCATGTGCTCCAGCCGCGGCATCTCCTCGCCCAGTGCGGCATCGACCTCGGCGCGAGCCTTCAGCAGCACTTGCGGGTTCTTGATCAGGAAGTAGGTCGCGAACGACAGCATTCCGCTGGTCGTCTCGTGCCCGGCGATGAGGAAGGTGATGAGCTGGTAGCGGATGTTCTCGTCGGACAGGCCTTCACCGGTGACGGGGTCGCGCCCCTGGAGCATCAGCCCGAGCAGGTCTTTCTTCTGCGCCGCCTCGGGGTCGCGCTTGCGCTCGGCGATCAGCGCGTCGGCCACCTCGCGCATCAGCTCGAGGTCGTCTTCGTAGCCGCGGCGCTTGCGCAGCAGCAGCTTGCTGGCGAGCTCCGGGCGTCGCGTGCGCGCGCCGGCCTCGGCCAACGCATCGACCATCGCGCCGATGAAGGGGTGCATCTCGCGCTGGTAGAAGCTGTTGAAGCGGTAGTCGAACGCGCACAGCGCGATCGTGTCGAGGGTCATCCGTGTCATGTCCTCGGTGACCTCGATCACGCTCTCGGAGCCGAAGCGCTCCCAGCGCGTCAGCATCTGATCGGCGATGTCGAGCATGCGATCGAACATGCCGCGAATGCCGATCGGACCGAACGCCGGCATCAGCAGGCGGTGCGCCGTGGCCCAGTTGGGTTCGTCGGTCTTGGCGGTGAACAGGCCGTCGCCGGCGAAGTCGCGGATGTTCTTCAGCGCACCGGCGACCCGCTTGTCGAAGCGAGCCTCGTTGCACAACTCGTTCACCAGTTCCTGCGAGCTGACGATGATGATCGGGCTGCCAAAGACCTCGAGTTGGAAGATCGGGCCATGGATGCGCGCCAGGCGCATGAAGCCCTGGATCGGCGCGTCGCCGTCGATCGAGCGCAGGTTGCCGATGAAGGGATCGCCCTTGGGCTGCGGGATGGGTGCGGTACGAGGCATGTTGCTTCCTTGCCGTGTGATCAGGCGCGATGCCGAGGTCGACGAGCCGCCAGTTGGTGTGCGCAGTGTGCCTTCGTACAGGACGTTGCGCTACATCAGTTCCTTGGGCGTCTGTCGGAAGTGGCCGCCGGGCAGCGGCAGCGTCTCGTTGCCCCAGCGCTCTTCGTCATGCGGCGAAGTCCAGCATACCGCCGCCGCGGGGATGTGTTACCTGTGCTCGCGACAGCACGCGAGGCGCGGTCTAGGATGAGGTTTGGATTGAAAGCAAGCGCGCTCACGCTGCTGTTGTCGATGCCCGAGCGAGGAATCAGGACGGAGGATTGACCAGGCGTCGGAGCGCATCTGGATCGAGGATTCGCAGGTTGCGTTGTTGGACATCGACGATGCCGTCATCCATGAACTTCGAGAGCGTGCGGCTCACGGTTTCGAGCTTGAGGCCGAGGTAGCTGCCGATTTCCTCGCGCGTCATGCGCAGCACCAGTTCGAAGCCCGAGAAGCCGCGAGCATGAAGCCGCTGCGCGAGGTTCAACAGGAAGGCGGCGAGCCGCTCCTCGGCTCGCATGCTGCCGAGCAACAGCATCACGCCATGCTCGCGCACGATCTCGCGGCTCATGATCTGGTGCACGTGCCGCTGCAGCGCAGTGACTTCGCGCGAGAGTTCCTCGATGCGGTCGAAGGGCATCACGCAGACTTCTGCATCTTCGAGTGCGACCGCATCGCACGTGTGCTGGTTGTTGACGATGCCGTCGAGCCCGATGATCTCCCCCGCCATCTGGAAGCCGGTGACCTGGTCGCGCCCGTCCTCGCTCGTCACGCGGGTCTTGAAGACGCCCGTGCGAATCGCATAGAGCGAGGTGAATGGCTCGCCGTTGCGAAAGAGGGTCTCGCGCCGGCGGACCTTTCGCCGGGTCGCGACGATGTCGTCGATGCGTTGCAGGTCGCCCGGCTGCAGGCCGATGGGCATGCACAGCTCACGCAGGTTGCAGTTGGAGCAGGCGACCTTGATGTTTTCCGTTTTCATTGATTTGCGTCGAGTTCCGGGTGATTTTGCGCCGGGGTGCGGAGCGCGGGCTTGATGCAGGTCAAGGTTCGCGGAACGTCCGGACGGCATAGTGGTTCTCTGCCCGCCTTATAGCCTGCAATGAATTCATCCTCAGTCCTCCTGACCGCCGCCGCGTCCACCGTGCTGCCGTCGCCCGCCGTGCTGCGCCGCCTCGACATTGCCGGCCCGCGCTATACCTCCTACCCGACGGCAGACCGATTCGTCGAAGCCTTCACAGCCGACGACTACGCGCAGGCCCTGCGCCAGCGCAAGGCGGCCGGTGCGCATGGGCGTCCTCTTTCGCTCTACGTGCACATCCCGTTCTGCGAATCGCTGTGCTACTACTGCGCCTGCAACAAGATCGTCACTCGCCACAAGAGCCGTGGGGGCGAATATCTCGACTACCTCGCGCGCGAAGTGGCCCTCCATGTCGCGGAACTTGGCCGCGGCGCGCTCGTCAGCCAACTGCATCTCGGCGGCGGGACGCCGACTTTCCTGGACGACGACGGCCTCGAGAGGCTGCTCGCGATCCTTGGCGACGCATTCGTGCTGGGCCCGGAACGCGAGCAATCCATCGAGATCGATCCGCGGACCGTCGACAGCCGGCGCCTCGAACGGCTGGCCGGCATGGGGTTCAATCGCCTGAGCTTCGGCGTCCAGGACTTCGAGCCGGATGTCCAGAAGGCCATTCATCGCATCCAGCCAGCCGCTCGGGTGTTCGACCTGATGGCGAGTGCGCGCGCGCTGGGTTTCAAGTCGATCAACATCGATCTCATCTACGGATTGCCCAGGCAGAACAGGGCATCGTTCGACCGAACGCTGGCGCAGGTGTGCAAGCTTCGGCCCGATCGCATCGCGCTCTATGCCTATGCCCACCTGCCGGAGCGCTTCAAGCCGCAGCGGCGCATCGCCGCCGAAGAACTGCCCGATGCGAAGGCCAAGGTCGAGATGCTGTCGCGCTCGATCGCCGCGCTGACCGCGGCCGGCTACGTCTACATCGGCATGGATCACTTCGCATTGCCCGAAGATTCACTGGCGATCGCCAAGCGGCAAGGGCGGCTGCACCGCAACTTCCAGGGCTACAGCACGCAACCCGATTGCGACCTCGTCGCGCTCGGCGTCTCGGCCATCGGCCGCGTGGGCGCGACCTACAGCCAGAACGCCAAGACGCTGGCGGAGTACTACGACCACCTCGATCAGGGATGCATCCCGGTCGTTCGTGGATTGGCGCTGACGCGCGACGACGTCCTGCGGCGAACCGTGATCATGGCCCTGATGTGCCAGGGGCACGTGGACTTCGAATCCATCGGGCTGGCGAACCTGATCGACTTCAAGCGTCATTTCGCGCTCGAGATCGCGGCGCTCGGGCCTCTGGCCGCGCACGGACTGGTGTGCGTGAGCGACCACGACATCCAGGTGACGGCGGCAGGCTGGTTCTTCGTGCGGGCCATCGCGATGGTGTTCGACCGCTATTTGCAGGCGGATCGCAACCGGACGCGCTTTTCGCGGATCGTCTGAACATGCAGGCGGCGCTCGATGTCAGCCATCAGATCGACATCTGGTGTCGCTGAGAGGCCACCTCCCGGCCTCTTCGTTCATTCCATCGCCAGCGCGCCCGACGGCAGACGCACGCGGGTCGCTGCCTGCGCAGGTTCGGGCTTCGATTCCGATTCCGGCGCGCGCACCAGCAGTACCGGCACGGGTGCGAAGCGCAGGATGTGTTCGGCGCTGCTTCCCAATACCAGTCGGCCCACGCCGCGGCGGCCATGCGTGCCGAGCACGATCAACTCCGCGGGCCACCTGGAGGCTTCGGCCGTGACCTGCTCGTGAACCGATCCGGCGAAGCTGTCGCACAGCACGGTCTCGGCGTCGACGCCCGCTGTCTCCGCGACCGCCTTCGCGTCGTCGAGCACCCGCTGGCCGGCCTCGCGCAGCACGTTCAGCCAGTCGCCGGAATAGCCGGAATAAGCGTCCATGGCGAGCGCGAACGAGAGTTCGTCGATCACGTGGATCAGCCGCAGGTGGCCCGTCGTGAGTCGGGCGAGACGGATGGCTTCGTCCAGTCCGCGCTGCGATGTCGGACTTCCATCGACCGGAACAAGAATTCGCTGATACATGACACGATCCTTTCGTTGGTGGGGTGCGAGGCGTTCAGTATCGGGCTGCGGCGCCTTCGAGCCTTGATCTGGCGCAAGCCTTGCCACACTCACAGGTGCGCAAGGCGCCATTGCGGGCAAACTCGATTCATGGCGAAATGCCATCGACACCGAAAGGAGAAAGAAAGATGAATGCCGTGAACCTGAAGAGAACCTGCGCTGCGGCGCTCTTGCTGGCGCTGGCCGGCACCGCGTCGGCCGCCGCATGCGACGTGGAGATCGAAGGCAACGACGCCATGCAGTTCAACAAGAGCAGCATCGACGTGCCGCAAAGCTGCAAGCAGTTCACGGTCAAGCTCAAGCATGTGGGCAAGCTGCCGAAGGCGGCGATGGGGCATAACTGGGTGCTGACCGCCTCGGCCGATGTCCAGGCGGTGGCTGCAGACGGTATCGGCGCCGGCTTGGACAAAAACTACCTCAAGGCGGGTGATGCCCGCGTGATCGCTCACACGGCCATCGTCGGCGGTGGCGCTTCGGACTCCGTCACCTTCGACACCAGCAAGCTCAAGGCCGATCAGAGCTATGCCTTTTTCTGTTCGTTTCCCGGTCATTCCGCGCTCATGAAGGGCACGGTGAAGCTGACCAAGTGAGCTTGCGGCGCAAACCGATGCGGCCTTGATCTGCAGCAAGGTCGCGAAGCGTGAGGAATGAGAAGCTTGCGGCATCCAACGGAGAGCCGCATGACGCACATCACCACGCGAATCATTCGTGACGAGCACTCGGCCCTCTCGGCCATGCTTCGATCCATCCTCTTGCTCTTGGCGGAGCATCGGCGGCAGCGCTCGCTGCCTGATTTCGGCGCCCTGCGCGCGATGCTCTTCTATGTCGACGAGTTTCCGGAGAAGCGGCATCACCGCAAGGAATCGGAATTGCTGTTCCCCAAGCTGCGCGCGCGAACGCCGATTTCGCGCGAACTGCTCGATCGGCTGGACGACGATCACGCGCGGGGAGAGCGGAAGATCCGCGAAGTGGAGCACGCGCTCCTCGCCTTCGAGATGCTTGGGGAACCGCGCCGACACGCCTTCGAAGAGGCGGTCGAGCGCTATGTCGACTTCTATCTGGGCCACATGGCGCTGGAGGAGCGTGAAATCCTTCCCCTCGTCGAGAAGGTGCTGACCAATGAAGACTGGGCGGATCTCGACGAGGCGTTCAGCGCCAATCGCGATCCATTGACGGGCTGCGAACCCGAGCCTGATTACGCCGCGCTTTTCACGCGCATCGTCAACGCCGTGCCGGCACCGATTGGGCTGGGTG
Organism: Variovorax sp. 05L425; assembly: GCF_056397705.1. Lineage (NCBI taxonomy): Bacteria > Pseudomonadati > Pseudomonadota > Betaproteobacteria > Burkholderiales > Comamonadaceae > Variovorax > Variovorax sp. 05L425. The sequence goes on from NZ_JBFTNY010000015.1 coordinate 32,118, forward strand.
CGCAGCGCTGAACCTCATTCGTGCTGGCGGAAGGGGCTGCGCTCTTCGAGGTGGTCCATGTAGTTCTCGATGCCCGCGCCTTCGCGTTCCAGGAAGCGCTCGACCGCATCGGCAAAGGATGGGTGCGCCAGCCAGTGGGAGCTGGTCGTCTTGACTGGCATCAGGGCGCGCGCCATCTTGTGCTCGCCTTGCGCGCCGCCTTCGAAGCGCAGGACGCCGTGCTCGATGCACCACTGGAGCGGCTGGTAGTAACACGCCTCGAAATGCAGGCAGTCCACGCGCTCGAGCGCGCCCCAGTAGCGGCCGTAGGCAATCAGCGGATGCTCCGACGCGCTGTGTCCGGACAGACCCGCCGACAACGCGATGAGGCTCGCCGCGATCGGCTTGCCGCCCCGTTCGGCGATGAAGAGCAGCCAGGCTTCAGGCATGGTCGCCGCCATGCGATGAAAGAAGTCGCGATTCAGATAGGGCGGGTTTCCGTGCTCGCGGTAGGTGCGCGAGTAGCAGCGATAGAAGAAGTCCCAATCCGCGCTGCGGATGTCGGCGCCGCGCGACCAGCGAAAGCTCACGCCCGCATCGTGGACCTTGCGGCGTTCCTGGCGGATCTTCTTGCGCTTGTCGTGGGACAGGCTGGCGAGGAAAGCATCGAAGTCGCTCCAATGCGCGTTGGTCCAGTGGAACTGGACCGTATGCCGCAGCATGAGCCCGGCGTCTGCGCATGCCGCCATGTCTTCATCGGCGCCGAAGAGCAGATGCAGCGACGAGACCTTAGTCTGCTCGCACCAGGCAACCAGGGCGCGCACCAGGAGCGCGCGGCTCATGTCGTCGCGCGCCAGAAGACGGGTCCCGGGCACGGGGGTGAACGGCACCGCGATGACGGCCTTGGGGTAGTAGGCCAACCCGTGCTGCTGGTAGGCGTTGGCCCAGGCCCAATCGAAGACGTACTCCCCATAGGAGTGGTCCTTGACATAGAGCGGGCATGCGGCCATCAGCCGAGCGCCTTGCCACAGCGTCACGAAGTGCGGTGCCCAGCCCGTGTTCGCCGACGCGCTGCCGCTGGCGTCCAGAGAATTCAGGTAGGCGTGGCGCATGAAGGGGGAGGGTGCCGCCTGCATCGCGAGCAGGCCGTCCCAGGCGGCGGCGCCGATCTCGGAAACCGAGCGATGGATGCGAATGGTGGGGTCGGTCAAAGGAGTCTCGTCAACGCCAGCGGGTCCCGAGCGACTCGGCCACATAGATACCCCCCAACACGAGGGCCAGCGCGACCGCGTGGTAGACCGACAAGGGCTCGCCCAGGATCAGGACGGCCAGCAACGGCCCGAAGATCGGAACCAGGTTGAGAAAAACACCGGCCCTCGCTGGCCCGATCAGCCCCACGGCGTGGATGAAGGTGATCTGCGAGATGAAGGACGGCAGCAGGCCGACGAAGATCACCAGCACGATGCCCTTGCCGGTCGGCATGAAGAACTGGCCCATCGCGATCTCCGCCGCCACCAGCGGGAGCGAGACCACGCAGGCCACCGCTGCCGTGGCGGCAAAGAAGACGATGGCCGGCACCGCCGGGCGCTTGCGCAGCCCGAGGGCATAGCCGGTATACAGCAGGCAGGCGATCAAGATCCAGACGTCGCCGATGTTGAACGCCAGGCTCGCCAGCAACGCCAGTTCGCCGCGCGACGCAACGACGGCGATGCCCGCGAGGGTCATCACGACGCCCACGACCTGCAGGCGCGTGATGCGGGTGCCGAAGAAGAAAAAGCTGCCGACCAGCACCAGCACCGGAATGGTGCCCTGGATGATCGCGATGTTGATCGCCGTCGTGTGATGGGCGGCCGCATAGAAGAGCGCATTGAAGCCGGTGAAACCGAGCGCGCCCATCAACGCAATGGAGCGCCAGGACGGCAGCAGCGTGCGCCAGTGGGCAGCGATCTCCTTCCGCGCAGTGAGACCGAGCGCCAGGCAGCAGATGATCCAGCGCGAGAAGGTCAGCATCATCGGCGAGACCTCGCCCACCGCGAGCCGCGCGGCCACGGCATTGGCGCCCCAGATCAGCGTGGTGAAGACCAGGAGCAGGTAGGCCTGGCCCTGGGGGCTCGGAACGACGGAATCGAAGAAGGCGGTAAGGGAAGAGCCGGTGCGCATCGATTGACGAGGGTAACAGCCCCTGCGATCGCGTGTGGCCCAAGGGTTGCAAGGCTGGTGCCGACACGTGGATGACATAATCGTTCAGCCCTTTGCTAGCTCTGATATGACTCTGAAACTCGCCATCGCGCAGCTCAATTTCGTGGTGGGCGACCTCACCGGCAACGCGCGAAAGATCGTCGACGCGGCTCGGTCCGCCTACCAGCAAGGTGCGCGCCTGCTGCTCACGCCCGAACTGTCGATCTGCGGCTACGCGGCGGAAGACATGTTCCTGCGGCCGGCCTTCGTGGCGGCCTGCGACGATGCCGTACAGGCCGTGGCCACCGAACTGGCGGACCTCGACGGCATGGTGGTCGTAGTCGGCCATCCCACCGGCGGCAGCCTGCGCAGCAAGTCGGTTGCCGTGCAATTGCGTCACAACGCAGCCAGCGTTGTCAGCGAAGGGCGGGTCCTCGAGACCTACGCCAAGCGCGAATTGCCCAACTACCAGGTGTTCGACGAGCGCCGGTACTTCACGCCCGGCGAGGGCGTCTGCGTGTTCGAGGCGGGCGGCGTGTCCGTCGGCCTCCTGATCTGCGAGGACGCCTGGTTCGACGCCCCCGCGCGATTGGCCAAGGAGGCCGGTGCAGAAGTGCTGGCGGTGATCAACGCCTCGCCGTTCCATGTCGGCAAGGAAGGCGAGCGCGTGGCGCGCATGGCGGAGCGCGCACGGGCGGTGAATCTGCCGCTCGTCTACGCGCACCTCGTGGGCGGCCAGGACGAGGTGGTCTTCGACGGGGCGTCGTTCGCGTTGCAAGCCGAGGGCTCGCGGGCGTTGCAGGCGGAAAGCTTCAAGGAACAACTGGTCTTCGCGCAGATGGAGCGCACGGCCGCGGGCGTCCGCTTCGTGCAGGACGACACCGCCGCCGCGGCCCCGCGCGAACCGGAAGCCCAGCTCTGGGATGCCCTCGTGGTGGGCGTGCGCGACTACATCGGAAAGAACGGTTTCCCAGGCGCGATCCTCGGGCTCTCCGGCGGCATCGATTCGGCACTCGTGCTGGCGATCGCGGTCGATGCGCTCGGCAAGGACAAGGTGCGCGCGGTGATGATGCCGTCGCCTTACACGGCCGACATCAGCTGGATCGACGCGCGCGAAATGGCCCGGCGACTGGGCGTGCGCTACGACGAAATCTCCATCAAGCACACCTTCGAGTCGTACCTGAGCGTGCTGGCCGACGAGTTCAAGGGCCTGCGCGAGGACACGACCGAGGAAAACCTCCAGGCGCGCATCCGCGGCACCTTGCTGATGGCGCTGTCCAACAAGTTCGGCTCGATCGTGCTGACGACCGGCAACAAGAGCGAGATGGCGACCGGCTACTGCACGCTGTACGGCGACATGGCGGGCGGCTTCGCGGTCATCAAGGATCTGCTCAAGACGACGGTGTTCGCGCTGGCACGCTGGCGGAACGCGCACGATCCCTACGGCACGGGGCGGGCGCCGATCCCCGAGCGCATCATCACGCGCCCGCCCAGCGCCGAGTTGCGGCCGGACCAGACCGACCAGGACAGCCTGCCGCCCTACGACATCCTCGACGGCATCCTGGCGCGCTACATGGAAGACGACGAAGGCATCGACGAGATCATCGCGGCGGGCTACGACCGCGCCGTGGTCGAGCGGGTTGCCCGCCTGATCAAGATCAACGAGTACAAAAGGCGCCAGGCACCCGTGGGAATCCGGGTCACCCATCGGAGCTTTGGCAAGGATTGGCGCTACCCTATCACCAGCAAATTCAACGAAACCGCCGGAAGAAAGTCCCTATGAAGCAAATCACCGCCATCCTCAAACCGTTCAAGCTCGATGACGTGCGCGAGGCCTTGGCCGAAGTGGGCGTCACCGGGCTCACCGTGACCGAAGTGAAGGGTTTCGGTCGGCAAAAAGGGCACACGGAGCTCTACCGCGGCGCCGAATACGTGGTCGACTTTCTGCCGAAGATGAAGGTCGAGGTGGTGGTCAACGAGGCCGACGTCGAGCGCTGCGTGGATGCGATCGTCAGCGCCGCGCGCACCGGCAAGATCGGCGACGGCAAGATCTTCGTGACGAACGTAGAGCGGGTGGTGCGCATCCGCACGGGCGAAGAAGACGAAGCCGCGGTCTGAGCTCGCCCCCAGGTTGGCTCACTTCGTGTAGCCGCCCACCCCCTGCCGGGGGCAACACCAGCGGCCCGGCGGAGCCGGTTCCGCGGTGTTTCGCGAATCGCGCTGGAGACGGGATGGGGTTAGAGGACTTGGGCTAGTTTGTCGCCTCGGGGGTGGCGGGCGGAGTCTTCGACGAGTGCTTCGAGGAGGGCGGGGGCGTCGTCGCCGGATCGGATCAGGTTCATTTGCCATTCGCCCATGAAGCCTTCGCGCACGCTGTGGGCCAGGAAGGCGAGCAGGGCGTCGTAGTAGCCCGCGACGTTGAGGATGCCGACCGGCTTGTCGTGGTAGCCGAGTTGGCGCCAGGTCCAGATCTCGAACAGTTCCTCGAAGGTGCCGATGCCGCCCGGGAGGGCCAGGAAGGCGTCGGCGCGCTCGCCCATCATCGCCTTGCGCTCGTGCATGGTGTCGACAACGTGCAGTTCGTCGCTCTGGCGGTTCGCGAGTTCCTTGTCAACCAACGCCTTCGGAATCACGCCGACCACGCGGCCGCCTGCGGCGCGGGTGGCGTTGGCGATGGTGCCCATCAGGCCGGTTCGACCGCCGCCGTAGACCAGTTGGCCACCCCGTTCGCCAATCCAGCGACCGACCGCCTGGGCCGTGGCCGTGAATTCAGGTCGCTCACCCGCTCGGGAGCCGCAATAAACGCAAATCGAAAATCTGGGAGTCATCCCCGTATCATGCCGCGCCCACGTGACGCTTCGGGCTCCGGGATGTAAGCCTTACCCTGCCAAGCGCTGCCACAGGGCCGCGATCCAGACGCCGGCGCACAGGAGGATGGAAAGCAAGACCGCGGAGCTGCCCAGGTCCTTGGCGGTCTTTGAAAAGGAATGCCACTCGGGGCCGACGCGGTCGATGGCGGCCTCGATGCCGGTGTTGAGCAATTCGACGATCAGCACCAGCGCCAGCACCGCGAGAAGCAGTGCGACCTCGACCCAGCTCCGGCCCACCCAGAATGCCGTTGGCACCATCACGATGGCGCAATAGATTTCCTGGCGGAATGCCGATTCTTGCCAGCCTGCGCGGAGTCCGTCCAGCGAAATCAGCGTTGCGTGCCAGATGCGGATCCATCCCCGCCGCGATTTCTGTGGGTTGACCGGATCGGCGCTGCTCATCGGCGGCTGAGGGGTTTGGAGGCGATCAGCCGGGTGCCGGCCCACGCGTCGTGCCAGAACTGCCGTTCGGGTTGAAAACGCGCGAGCAGCGCCCACACGACGACCCAGCCGAAAATCAGCACCGCCGATTCGCCGCCACCGAGCTTGAAGGGGGAAATGGCTGCCAGCGGCGGCAGAAACCAGACCCAGCTCAAAAGATACCGCAGCAGCGCGCGGCCCTGGGTCAGCGGACGGCCAGACCGGTCGACGATCCGGATGCCCCAGGTTTTCATCGCCAGGGTCTGCCCCTTCGACCAGAACCAGACGAAATAGACGCCGAAGACCACAAACAGGAAGGCCTGGAGCAGATGTCGGCGCGAGTCCATGCCGTCGCGCATCTGGCCGAGGGTGCTGAAAAGCCAACCTGCGACGAACACCACGGCGAAAAGGAGCATGCCCTCATAGAGCCAGCATGCCATGCGGCGCCAGAGGCCAGGGGCTGCCAGCGGGGAGGAAGTTTGGGCGGACACCTGTTCGGTGGCCGGGCGATCGGGACCGGGGCTACCGGAAGAAGTAGAAACCATCGACACCGATTCAGGGCGAGGAAGCGGGTTGGTCGGACACGCGCACCGGTGCTTCAGGCGCGGACGGCGCCGGCACTTGGGCCTCGGCACTCACCGGAGGAAAGGATGACGCAGGCGCAGGCGCGGGCGCAGGCGTCGCGACCGGCGCCGTTGCCGCCGTTGCCGGGGGCGGTGCCAGCAGGATCCGGGGCGTGTGCTGGTTGCCCGCGTTCAGGGCCGGGACGGGCGCAAGTTTCTGGAGCGGCACAGGGCGGATTGTCGAGGCCGCGCCGGGCGGCTTTGCCGTCGTGGCGCGTGCCGCCAGCTTGCTCTTTTCTTCGTCGCTCAAGGCCTGGTAGGCCTCCCACTTCGCCTTGCGCTCGTCGGCGGGAACTTGCTTGACGTCGGCGAAATTGAGGCGTGCCTGCTCGCGCTGCTGATTGCTCAGCCTCGCCCATTCGGTCATGCGGCTATGAAGCACTTCCTGGTCCGCGGCAGGCAACTTGGCGTAGTCGCGCGAAATCGCGAGCCATTTGCGCTTGTGAGGCTCGGTCATCTCATCCCAGTACGACGCGAGAGGTTCCAGGGCCTTTTGCTGGCGGGTCGTCAGCTCGCGCCATAGGGGCTTTGCGACGGTTGGCTTGGCCGCAGCCGTCGCTGCGGTAGTCGCCGGCGTCGTCGTCTTGCCTGGCTGAGCCTTGGCCGAGGTCGCAGCTACGCCACAGGCGCCGAGCACGAGGCCCGCGCTCAGCCAAGCGGCCGCCCACGGGTGCGGTCGCGCGAGGCCTAGCGCTTTGGCGCGAGAAAGGTGGCGTAGCGGCATTCGGTGCAGGACGATCAGTTTTCGGGCGTGGTGTCCGACGTCTTCAGGAACTGGGCAAATCCGGGATCTGTATAGGCTGCCGGCGGGAGGTCGTCAGTCAGCAGGGCGGAGTCGATCGCGGCCAATTCGTTGGTGCGACTGTCTTCCTGCATCACGCTGATCGCCACGAGACCCGCGACCAGGGCCACCAGGGGAACGACGGATCCGATGCGGGTCCACCAGCGGGCGCCCAGGCCCAATGACGCAGTGCCGCCGCGCGAAACGACCAAGGGCGACGTGTGAATCTGCGCAACGACTTTCCGGCGGGCAACCGCCTGCACCCGCGCGGCGCGCAACCGCTCGCTGACTTCGTGCGTCAGTTCTGCATTGCCGGCGGAGAGCCGCTCGGCCACCCGGCGGCCAAACTGCTCCTCCAGCGCGGCGGAAGAGGCGGAAAGCGTTGTGTTCATAGCGAAATTCCCTTGGCTTTGAGCGCCTTGCTCAAGGCGTGAACGGCCCGCGAGCAGTGAGTCTTGACGCTGCCTTCGGAGCAACCCATTGCAGCAGCCGTCTCTGCGACGTCCATTTCCTCCCAGTAACGCATCAGAAAGGCCTCGCGTTGACGACCTGGCAGCGCGGCGATTTGTTCCTCGATCTCGCGGAAAACCTGGGCGCGTCGCGTCGTGTCTTCGGCGCTCTCGGTTTCCTGCCCGTCCGTCGAAAGCTGGAAGTGCTCGAGCAGGTCGAAATCACCGTCGTCGTCCAGACTCTCGAAGTCGCTGAGGTTGGAGAACAGCGCCTTGCGGGTCTTCTGCCGCCGGAACCAGTCGAGCGTGCAGTTGGAGAGGATGCGCTGGAAAAGCAGCGGCAGTTCGTTGGCGGGCTTGTCGCCGTAGTGCTCGGCCAGCTTCATCATGCTGTCCTGGACGATGTCCAACGCCGCTTCTTCGTCCCGAACGTGATAGACGGACCTCTTGAAAGCGCGTCGCTCGACGCTCTTCAGGAAGTCGGAAAGTTCTTTTTCAGTGGCCAAGCGAGTCCGGCGCCGGGGACGCGCCGCGTGGGAAGGTGTCTCTGGGACGCCGAGTGTTCTTGTCGCCGCGGATTATGCCTCCGCGGTCATGTCGGCCGGGAGAAGGTCAGCAGGACGTCTTCCGGTGTCATAATCCCCGCTGCAAGTCAAAAGGCAAACGGGTCACGGTCCGGCGGTATGACAAATCCGCCCATGGTTGTGGCCTCAAGTCCTGACGCGGCTTCAAAAGAGCTGGCGAAGGGGCACCCAAGGTTTTTCGTTCCCGAAAATCGCAAAAGGTTGATCATGGAAATCTCGAAGGCGGAACTCACTTCCGCAGCAGCCGTCACCGGCAGTCAAACGCAAGAACTCATGGGCGCCGAAGTGCTGGTCAAGGCACTGCAGGCCGAAGGCGTCCAGTACGTCTGGGGCTACCCCGGCGGCGCGGTTCTCTACATTTACGACGCTTTTTACAAGCAGGACACCATCCAGCACGTGCTGGTGCGGCACGAGCAGGCCGCCGTGCATGCTGCCGACGGCTATGCGCGCGCCACCGGCGAGGTCGGCGTGGCACTGGTGACGTCGGGTCCCGGGCTGACCAACGCCGTTACCGGCATTGCGACCGCCTACATGGACAGCATCCCGATGGTGATCATCTCGGGCCAAGTCCCGACGGCGGCGATCGGGCTCGATGCCTTCCAGGAATGCGACACCGTCGGCATCACCCGACCCATCGTCAAGCACAACTTCCTCGTCAAGGATCCCAAGGATCTGGCCCTGACGATGAAGAAGGCCTTCCACATCGCACGCACCGGCCGCCCGGGCCCCGTGGTCGTGGACGTGCCGAAGGATGTTTCGTTCAAGAAGGTGACGTACAGCGGCTATCCCGAGAAAGTCGAGATGCGCTCGTACAACCCGGTGCGAAAAGGCCACGGCGGACAGATCCGCAAGGCCCTGCAACTCCTGCTGACCGCCAAGCGCCCGTACATCTACACCGGCGGCGGCGTGCTCCTCGGCAACGCCACGAACGAGTTGCGCACCCTGGTCGACATGCTCGGCTACCCGGTGACCAACACCCTGATGGGTCTCGGCGCCTACCCGGCCAGCGACCGCAAGTTCCTCGGCATGCTGGGCATGCACGGCACCATCGAAGCCAACAACGCCATGCAGAACTGCGACGTGCTGCTGGCGGTGGGCGCGCGTTTCGATGACCGCGTGATCGGGAATCCCAAGCACTTCGCGCAAAACGAACGCAAGATCATCCACATCGACATCGATCCGTCGAGCATCTCGAAGCGCGTGAAGGTCGACATCCCGATCGTCGGCGACGTGAAGGACGTGCTGACCGAACTGATCTCGATGATTCGCGAGAACTCCACCCGCACCGATCCGGCGGCGCTCGCAAGCTGGTGGGAGACCATCGAGAGCTGGCGCAGCAAGGACTGCCTCAAGTACGACCGCGGCAACAAGGACGTGATCAAGCCGCAGTACGTTGTCGAAACCCTCTGGAACATGACCAAGGACTCCGACACGTACATCACGTCGGACGTCGGTCAGCACCAGATGTGGGCCGCCCAGTACTACCGATTCGACGAGCCTCGTCGCTGGATCAATTCCGGCGGCCTGGGCACGATGGGCGTCGGTATTCCCTATGCGATGGGCATCAAGCTCGCCAAGCCCGAATCGGAAGTTTTCTGCATCACAGGCGAAGGCTCTGTGCAGATGTGCATCCAGGAGCTTTCGACGTGCCTGCAATACAACACGCCGATCAAGATCTGCTCGCTCAACAATCGCTATCTCGGCATGGTGCGGCAGTGGCAGGAGATCGAGTATTCGGGCCGCTACAGCCACAGCTACATGGACGCGCTGCCCAACTTCGTGAAGCTCGCCGAGGCCTACGGCCACGTCGGCCTGCTGATCGAGCGCCCGCAGGACGTGGAGCCGGCATTGCGCGAAGCACGCAAGCTCAAGGACCGCACGGTGTTCATGGATTTCCGTACCGATCCGACCGAAAACGTGTTCCCGATGGTCAAGGCCGGCATGGGCATCACCGAAATGCTGCTCGGCTCCGAAGACCTCTGATACGCCAGTCACAAGTCCCCGTGTCCGAAGGACCGGGTTATCGTCCAATTCATTGACAAATCTATTGCCCGCCAAGCCCGCGCATTACCGTGCGCGGGGGAGGGCGGCGAAAAGAGGAGTCCTCTCGCCATGAAACACATCATTGCCGTGCTGCTCGAGAACGAGCCCGGTGCACTCTCCCGCGTCGTCGCCCTGTTCTCGGCCCGCGGCTACAACATCGAATCCCTGACCGTCGCGCCGACCGAGGACCCGAGCCTCTCGCGCATGACCATCGTCACGGCGGGCTCCGATGACGTGATCGAACAGATCACCAAGCATCTCAACCGCCTGATCGAGGTCGTCAAGGTCGTCGACCTGACCGAAGGCGCCTACACCGAGCGCGAACTCATGATGGTGAAGGTGCGTGCGGTCGGCAAGGAGCGTGAGGAGATGATGCGGATGACCGAAATCTTCCGCGGGCGCATCATCGACGTGACCGACAAGAGCTACACCATCGAGCTCACCGGCGACCACGGCAAGAACGACGCATTTCTCGAAGCCATCGATCGCGGCGCGATCCTCGAGACCGTCCGTACCGGCGCCAGCGGCATTGGCCGCGGCGAGCGCATCCTGCGCGTCTGATCCACTGTTCCACATCCACCGAATCTACGAAGGAGAAATCTCATGAAGGTCTACTACGACAAGGACGCTGATCTCAGCCTGATCAAGGGCAAGACGGTTGCAATCATCGGTTACGGCAGCCAAGGTCACGCGCACGCGCAGAACCTGAACGACAGCGGCGTGAAGGTCGTCGTCGGCTTGCGCAAGGGCGGCGCATCGTGGCCCAAGGTCGAGAAGGCCGGCCTCAAGGTGGCCGAGGTGGCCGATGCGGTGAAGTCGGCCGACGTGGTCATGATCCTGCTGCCCGACGAGCAGATCGCCAGCGTCTACAAGAACGACGTCGCGCCGCACATCAAGGAAGGCGCATCGCTCGTCTTCGCGCACGGCTTCAACGTGCACTACGGCTTCGTGCAGCCGCGTGCCGACCTCGACGTGTGGATGGTCGCTCCCAAGGCGCCCGGCCACACCGTGCGCAACACTTACACCCAAGGTGGCGGCGTGCCGCACCTGATCGCCGTGCATGCCGACAAGAGTGGCAAGGCGCGTGATCTCGCGCTGTCTTACGCCACGGCCAACGGCGGCGGCAAGGCCGGCATCATCGAGACCAACTTCCGCGAAGAAACCGAAACCGACCTGTTCGGCGAACAGGCCGTGCTGTGCGGCGGTACCGTCGAGCTGATCAAGGCCGGCTTCGAGACGCTGGTGGAAGCCGGCTACGCGCCCGAAATGGCGTACTTCGAATGCCTCCACGAACTGAAGCTGATCGTTGACCTGATCTATGAAGGCGGCATCGCCAACATGAACTACTCGATCTCGAACAACGCCGAGTACGGCGAGTACGTGACGGGCCCGCGCATCGTGACCGAAGAAACCAAGAAGGTCATGAAGCAGGTCCTGAAGGACATCCAGACCGGCGAATATGCCAAGAGCTTCGTGCTGGAAAACGCGGGCGGCGCGCCCACGCTGATCAGCCGCCGTCGCCTCAATGCCGAGCACCAGATCGAGGTGGTTGGCGAGAAGCTGCGCGCGATGATGCCCTGGATCAAGAAGAACAAGCTGGTCGACCAGACCCGCAACTGATCGAGCCTCTTTCCGACCCTCTGAGGGCCACCGATCGGTGGCCCTTTTCTTTCAGGGCGCCGCGGCGCCTGAACTACACTGCCACCGATGCGATCGTCCCCCTCATCTGCCATGAATCCGATAGCCCATTGCACCCTGAAGACGTGCGTTGGAGGCCGGTTGCATGCATGACGACACGGTCCCCGACGATGCCGCGCCGCGCAAGCGTCGAAAGGGCATCTATATCCTCCCGAACTTGTTCACTCTGGCAGCGCTGTTCGGAGGCTTCTATTCGATCGTGATGGCGATGAACGCGCGCTTCGACCTGGCGGCGCTCGGCGTATTCGCGGCGATGATTCTCGACAGCCTGGACGGCCGGGTAGCGCGCATGACCAACACGCAGAGCGCGTTCGGCGAGCAGATGGATTCGTTGTCCGACATGGTGTCGTTCGGCGCTGCGCCGGCGTTGATCGCCTACGAATGGTCGCTCAAGGGCCTGGGGCGCTGGGGCTGGATTGCCGCCTTCGTCTACTGTGCTTGCGCTGCGCTGCGTCTCGCACGCTTCAACGTCAATACCGGCGTCGTCGACAAGCGTTGGTTCCAGGGCCTGCCATCTCCGGCGGCGGCGGCACTGGTGGCAGGCTTCATCTGGCTCATGACTGAATGGGGCAAGCGCGGCGGCGAGGTGCTGTACCTGTCGTGGCAGCAGATCACATGGATCACTTTCGGCTTCACGTTGTATGCGGGACTCTCGATGGTGACCAACGCGCCGTTCTACAGTTTCAAGGATGTACAGGTGAAGCGGAGCGTGCCGTTCGCGGTGATCGTGCTGATCGCCCTCGGCATCGCCATCATCAACATTCATCCGCCGACGGTGCTGTTCAGCCTGTTCGTCGCCTATGGTCTCAGCGGCTACGTCGTGTACGGCTGGCGCAAGGCCAAGGGGCAGCCGGTGAGCGTGATCAGCATTTCGACCGACGAACCCGACGAGCGCGGGCTGCACAATTAGCTCGCCCCCAGGTTGCCCGCACTTCGTGTCGGGCGCCCACCCCCTACCGGGGGCAACACCAGCGGCCCGGCGAAGCCGGTTCCGCGGTGTTTCACCAACGGGCCGGGCTTCGCCGGCCGGTAAATACCGGCGTTCTGCTTTGTCTTCGGCTGCGCGTAACGCGCCTGTTCGTGGGCAGCCGTGGAACCGGCTCCGCCGGGCCACGGGCTGCGCCCCCGGTAGGGGGTGGGCGGCTACACGCAGTGAGCCAACCTGGGGGCGTGCTATATTCCAGCCTCCCATGAACAAGATTTCGCTGGCCCTACTACTGATCCCCCACGGGCAGAGAAGGTAGCGCGCGCGCAAATCCCTCACCACGGCCCGTTCGCACCAGCAACGGGCCGTTTGTTTTGGGGTTGCTGGTTGATCCAACCACAGCGAGAAATATCAGATGTTGAAGCAACCCAACCTCAAGTACCGTGCCTTCGCGCCGGTCGGCCTCAAGGACCGCACCTGGCCTGACGCCGTGCTGACCCAGGCTCCGATCTGGCTGTCGACCGACCTGCGTGACGGCAACCAGGCGCTGGTGGAACCGATGGACATCGCCCGCAAGATGCGGATGTTCGAGATGCTGGTTGCAATCGGCTTCAAGGAAATCGAAGTAGGGTTTCCGTCCGCGTCGCAGGTCGAGTTCGACTTCCTGCGCAAGCTCATCGAGGAAGACCGCATTCCCGATGACGTGACGATCCAGGTGCTTACCCAGGCACGTGACCATCTGATCGAGCGCACGTTCGAGGCCCTGCAGGGCGCTCCGCGCGCGATCGTTCACCTGTACAACGCCGTGGCCCCGATCATGCGTCGCGTGGTCCTCGGCATGGACGAGGATCAGATCGTCGAACTCGCTACTTCGCATGCGCGCATGTTCAACGTGCTTGCGGCCAGGCAGCCGAACACCCAATGGACCTTCCAGTACTCGCCGGAAATGTTCTCGGGTACGGACCTCGCGTTTTCGAAGCGCGTGGTCGATGCGGTGACCGCGGTCTGGGCCCCGACGCCGACGAACAAGTGCATCGTCAATCTGCCGTCGACGGTCGAGCATTCGACGCCCAACATCTTTGCGGACATGATCGAGTGGATGCACCGCAATCTCTCACGCCGCGATGCGATCGTGCTGTCCGTGCATCCCCACAACGACCGGGGCACAGGCACTGCAGCCGGCGAGTTTGCATTGATGGCCGGCGCGGACCGGATCGAGGGCTGTCTTTTCGGCAACGGTGAACGAACCGGCAATCTCGATCTCGTGAATGTGGCGCTCAACCTGTACACCCAAGGCGTGCCGCCCGAACTCGACTTCTCGAACATCGACGAAATCCGCGCGACCGTGGAGCATTGCAACCAATTGCCGGTGCATCCTCGCCATCCGTATGTGGGCGATCTGGTCTACACGTCGTTCTCCGGTTCACACCAGGATGCCATCAAGAAGGCCTTCGGCGCCCGCAAGGACGGGGACATCTGGGACATGCCCTATCTGCCGATCGATCCGAAGGATGTCGGTCGGAGCTATGAGGCCGTGATTCGCGTCAACAGCCAATCGGGCAAGGGCGGCATCTCCTACCTGCTCGAAAGCGAGTACGGCCTGGAGTTGCCGCGTCGCCTGCAGATGGAGTTCAGCCAGACCGTGCAGCGCGTGATGGACGTCGCCGGCAAGGAACTCACCGCGGCCGACCTCTGGGCTTTGTTCGAGCGCGAATACCGCATCCGGGACGAGGTCGGTCCTCAGCATCGCGTGCTCGAGGAACAGGGGGAGGGCGCGGACGCGTCGGTCTTGCTGCGCGCCGACTTGCCGTGGGACGGCGAAATTCGCCGAATCGAGGGTCGCGGCAATGGACCCATCGACGCCTTCATCCATGCGATTGCGGGTGCCACCGGGCACGCGATCCGCGTGATCGACTATCACCAGCACGCGATCGGCGCCGGCGCCGATGCGCAAGCGGTGGCCTACCTCGAACTGCGCGTCGACGAGGCGATCACGCTGTTCGGCGTCGGGATGGATGCGAACATCATCTCGGCTTCGCTCAAGGCGATCGTTTCCGGCCTGACAAGGGCGCGGATGCAGACCGCAGTCAGCGCACAATCGGTGCCTGAATCCGTCTGACGAGCCGGAGAGGAGAGGCGCCGCGGCGCGCCCTCCCGTCTCGCGCCGAACAAAGGAGATCCACGATGGCTGACAAACTGATCATTTTCGACACGACATTGCGCGACGGCGAGCAGTCGCCCGGCGCATCCATGACCAAGGACGAAAAGCTGCGCATCGCACGCCAGCTCGAGCGCCTTCGGGTTGATGTCATCGAGGCCGGGTTTCCCGCGAGTTCCAATGGGGACTTCGACGCCGTGGTGGCCATTGCGAACGCGATCAAGGACTCCACCGTTTGCGGCCTTTCGCGCGCCAACGACCGCGATATTTCGCGTGCCGCCGAGGCGCTCAAGGGTGCCGCCAACGGCCGGATCCACACCTTCATTGCCACGTCGCCGCTCCACATGGAGAAGAAGCTGCGAATGACGCCGGACGAGGTCTTCGAGCAGGCCAAGCTTTCGGTGCGCTTTGCGCGCAACCTGATCGCCGATGTCGAGTTCAGCCCGGAAGACGGCTACCGCAGCGACCCCGACTTTCTGTGTCGGGTGCTGGAAGCGGTGATCAACGAAGGCGCGACCACGATCAACGTGCCGGACACCGTCGGCTATGCCATCCCGGAGCTCTACGGCAACTTCCTCAAGACGCTCCGCGAGCGGATCCCGAACAGCGACAAGGCCGTCTGGTCTGTGCATTGCCACAACGACCTGGGCATGGCGGTTGCCAACTCGCTGGCGGGGGTGAAGATCGGCGGCGCCCGCCAGGTCGAATGCACCATCAACGGGTTGGGCGAACGCGCCGGCAACTGCTCACTCGAGGAAATCGTGATGGCAGTGAAGACCCGCAAGGACTACTTCGGTCTTGAACTGGGCATCGACACCCGCCACATCGTCGCGGCAAGCCGCATGGTGAGCCAGACTACGGGCTTCGTGGTGCAGCCCAACAAGGCGGTCGTGGGCGCCAACGCCTTCGCTCACGCGTCGGGTATCCATCAGGACGGGGTGCTCAAGGCGCGCGATACCTACGAAATCATGCGAGCCGAGGACGTGGGCTGGGCCGCCAACAAGATCGTTCTCGGCAAGCTGAGCGGCCGTAACGCTTTCAAACAGCGATTGCAGGAACTGGGCGTGTCGATGGAGAGCGAAGCGGACATCAACGCCGCTTTCGCCCGGTTCAAGGAGCTTGCCGATCGAAAGAGTGAAATATTTGACGAAGATATCCTCGCTTTGGTCAGCGATGAAGAACTCTCGCACGTTAGGGAGCAGTTTGGCTTCGTATCCTTGTCGCAACATAGTGAAACAGGTGAGCGTCCGCAGGCGCGCGTCGTGTTCACGGTGAACGGCAAGGAGGTCACCGGAGAGTCCGACGGCAACGGTCCGGTGGACGCTTCGCTGAAGGCGATCGAGGCCCATGTGAAAAGCGGTGCCGAGATGGTGCTCTATTCGGTCAATGCGATCAGCGGATCGACCGAGAGCCAGGGAGAGGTGACAGTGCGGCTGCAGAATGCGGGCCGGGTCGTCAACGGCGTCGGGGCGGATCCCGACATCGTGGTCGCATCGGCCAAGGCTTATTTGAGTGCGCTCAACAAGTTACAGAGCCAAGCTGAGAGAGTGGCGGCACAAGGTTAAGTTTCGCGGGGATCCTTGTATTCGATTGAAGAAGAGGATGCAAGTAACTGATATTGCGTGTCTTTTTTGATTTCGATACACTGCGGTTTTTATTTGTTAGCCGCTGGAGATATATATGACTGAAGCCCGTTCTTATCGAGTTTCCAGCCAGCGGTTCCTTCCCGCGTTTCGCCTACTCGCCGTCGCGCTTTGCGCCACGGCGTTTTTGTTGCCCGCCGCGAACGCGACCAAGAAAGAGCCCGCCGCCAAGAAAACGGTGAGCGCCGACAGCAAGCACAAGACTGCATCGACGACCAAGCGCACTGCAGCTTCCAAGCGCAACGCGAGTGCTGACAAGAGCGAGAGGGTCGTCAGTGGCGGACGCAACGTGGTTGCCTCCATCCGCAAGAAAAATGGGCGGACTGAAGTGGCCGTGCAACGCCGTTCGGTGGTGCGGGTCGCCGAACCCGCCCGCCAATCCTTCGGTCAACTGGCTGGTTTGCACAGCACCGAGGATGCGCTCGACCTGAAATCCAGCGTGGCGCTCGTGATCGACCAGGACACGCACGAAGTCCTGCTGAGCAAGAACGACCATGCGGTTCTGCCGATCGCTTCCTTGACCAAGCTCATGACCGGCCTGCTCATCAGCGAAGCCCAGCTTCCGCCGGATGAACTGATCACGATCACGCAAGACGACGTCGACACCGAGAAGAGAAGCAGTTCGCGCCTGACTGTCGGATCCACCCTGCCACGCGGTGAACTTCTGCATCTGGCGTTGATGTCGAGCGAAAACCGGGCGGCGCATGCACTCGGTCGTACCTATCCCGGCGGCATGGCGACCTTCGTCAGCGTCATGAATGCCAAGGCAAAGATGCTCGGCATGAAGGACACCAGCTACGTCGAACCGACCGGCCTGTCGAGCCGCAACCAGTCCAGCGCCCAGGATCTCGCGCTGCTCGTGAACGCGGCCTACGCGGATCCGACGGTGCGCCAGCTCTCGACTTCGCCGGAGTACCAGGTGGAAGTCGGCAATCGCGTGCTGCAGTTCAACACCACGAACCGACTGGTCAAGAATCCTGATTGGGATATCGGGGTTCAGAAGACGGGCTACATCTCGGAAGCAGGCCAGTGCCTCGTGATGCAGGCGAAGATCGCGGGTCGCAAGCTCATCATGGTGTTCCTCGATTCAGCCGGCAAATTCAGCCGCATCGCCGACGCTGAACGCGTGAGGCGTTGGGTCGAGGCGAATCACACGGTGAGCAAGGCGGCGCAGCAGCGTGTCGCGGCGAACATTGCTGGTTGATTCAAAGTTCAAAGGGCCCGTTCAGGGCCCTTTTGCCTAGGTGGCGCTTGCCGCATTGGCCTTGAAGCCCAGAGCGCTCGATATCTCGTTGGCGGTCGCCTGCAGCTTGGGCAGCCACCCGTCGTCCAGCCGGTCCGCCGGCGCGGAGATTGAGAGACCTGCCACCAGTTTTCCCTGGTCATCGTAAATGCCGGCGGCCATGCAGCGCACGCCGAGTTCAAGCTCTTCGTTGTCGCGCGCGATGCCGTACTGGCGAGCCTTGGAGAGCTCTCGCTCCAGTATCGGGAGTTGGGTAATGCTGTTGCGCGTGTGGCCGGCCAATCCGGTTCGCGTGGCGTAACTGCGGACGCGCTGAGGTTCGTCCACCGCGAGAAACAGCTTTCCGGTCGAGGTCAGGTGCAATGGCGCCCGCCCGCCGATAGCACGGACCACCTGCATTCCCGAACGCTCGCTGTAGGCGCGCTCGATATAGACGATCTCGTCTCCTTGGCGCATGCTCAGATTCACCGGTTGCTGGGTGAGCTTGTGCAGCTCCCGCATCGGCGCCATGGCGGCGTCGCGCACGTTGAGTCGCCCCTTGACCAGATTGCCGAGTTCCAGGAGCCGCATGCCGAGGCGATAGCTTCCGGCCTCGGGGCGATCTACGAAGCGGCCTACGGCCAGATCGTTCAGGATGCGGTGCGTGGTTGACGGGTGAAGCCCCGTCTTCTCGCTGATCTCCTTGAGCGATATCGCCTCCTCGCGGGAAGCGAGGACGTCGATCAGGGAGAACATCCGCTCGATGACCTGGATCACGGGAGCGGCTGGAACGTCGGATTGGATTTTTCTCATGTGCAACACGGTTTGACCGGTCGCGATTTTACTTGGTGAAATGAGTTGGTGCCTGCCATCGGCCGTCGATCAGCACTTCATGAGGTGTGTAGCGCGCCTTGTAGTTCATCTTGGCGCTTCCCTCGATCCAGTAGCCCAGGTACACGTGAGGAAGGCCCAGCTTGCGGGCCTGCTGGATCTGCCAGAGCACGCTGTAGTTGCCGTAGCCCGCGCCCGGTTCGGGTTCGTAGAAGGTGTAGACGGCCGAAAGTCCATCATTTAACACGTCGAGGATGGACACCATCTTCAGGGCGCCGGGGCTGCCATCCGGCTGGGTTTCGCGGAACTCCACCAGGCGTGAATTGACCCTGCTTTGCAGCAGGAACTGGGTGTATTGGTCGATGCTGTCGTGGTCCATGCCGCCGCCTGCATGACGGCCATTCTGGTAGCGCAAGTACAGCTGATAGTGCTCGGGTACGAAGCACAGTTTCAGGACCCGCGCCTGGAGATCGGCATGTCGCGTTTGCGCCCGGCGCTGGCTTCGACTCGGCTGGAAGTCATTGACCAGCACGCGTAACGGGACGCACGCATTGCAACCGTCGCAGTAGGGCCGGTAGGTGAACATGCCGCTGCGACGGAACCCGCTCAGCACGAGATCCGAATAAGCGTCGTTGTTGATGAGGTGGCTGGGCGTGGCGACCTGCGAACGTGCCTGCCGATCCGGCAGATAGCTGCACGGATAGGGGGCCGTCGCGTAGAACTGCAGCGTGTGGAGCGGGAGATCCTTGAGGTGCGTCACGTCTTTGGGAAAGGTCGCGCGGACAGGAGTTCGTTCCAGTATACGGGCTCGAAGCGCCACGCAGGGGGCCCCATTCGATGGGAGTGGGCGACGTGTGACACGAAGCGTTCGCGCGGTATTTCGTGCGCTCCGAGACTTGCAAGATGGGCAGTGTTCTGCTGGCAGTCGATCATGGCGATGCCGTGCCGCAAGCAGAAGCAGACGAGCGCGGCCAATGCGATCTTGGACGCGTCGGGTCTGCGCGCGAACATGGATTCGCCGAAGACCGCTCGCCCGATCGCGACGCAATAGAGCCCGCCCACGAGGTGGCCGTCAATCCATGTTTCGACGCTATGGGCATGGCCGGCACGGTGAAGCGCCGCATAGGCTTGCACCATTTCAGGGAGGATCCAGGTGCCGGTCTGGCCGTTGCGCGGCGCCTGCGAGCAGTTCGAAATCACCGTGACGAAATCGTGGTCTATCCGAATCTCGCAGCCTTCGGTGGCGATGAATCGGAGGAGCGTCTTGCGAAGTGAGCGGTGAAGCTTGAACCGATCGGTTTCGAGCACCATGCGCGGATCGGGGCTCCACCAGAGGATCGGCTGTCCATCGCTGAACCAGGGGAAGATTCCACTCCCATAGGCCTGCAGGAGGCTGGTGACGTCCAGGGAGCCGCCGGCAGCCAGCAGGCCAGGTACGGGGTCGGCATCACCCCACGCCGTGGCGGCGGCGGGCAGAGGGTCACCAGGGTCGAGCCAAGGCAGTTGCATGGTGGAATGGTTACACGCTTCGGGTCGAGCGAAGTCGGCGCATGCCGAAAGTACCCGAAGCCCATATAGTCGTTGTCTGTTCCGAGAATTTCCTCCAGACAAAAGGACTACGGTGACATCTGAAACGAATCCCACGCGCTTCGGGAGCGGCCAGGCCGTCAGGCGGCTCGAAGACGAAGACTTGCTGGCCGGTGCCGGCCGTTATACCGACGATGTCTCTCTCCCGGGGCAGACTTGGCTGAGCTTCGTGCGTTCCCCGTATCCCCACGCCAAGCTTGTGTCGATCGATACCGGATCGGCCGCAGCCATGCCGGGGGTGCTCGGCGTCTTTACCGGCGCCGATCTGGCTCAGGCTGGCGTCAAGCCCATGCCCGGCGCCTCCGGTTTCAAACGCGCCGACGGCTCGGACTGCGCCACGCCGCCGCGACGCGCGTTGGCACTCGATCGAGTTCGATTTGTCGGCGAACCGGTGGCCGTCGTGGTCGCCGAAACGGCGCGGCAGGCGCGCGACGCTGCGGAAGCGGTGATGGTTGACTATGAAGAATTGCCGATGGTGGTGGACCTGCCCGGAGCAACGGCAGCCGATGCGCCGCTGGTCTGCGACGAAGCCACGGGCAACATCGCCGCCGAGATGCGTCACGGCAGCAGCGAGGCCACGGCCGCAGCGTTCGCAAAGGCCAGCCATGTCGTGGCGCTCGACGTCGTCAACCAGCGGGTTGTCGCGCTCACGATCGAACCGAGATCGGTGCTGGTGGATTTCGACCCCACGTCAGAGCGTCTGACCGTACGCATGAGCACCCAGATGCCCTCCGGTGTTCGCGATTCCATCTGCGACGCGATCGGTTTGCCCAAGGAAAAGGTGCGCGTCATCGTCGGTGACGTTGGCGGCGGCTTCGGCATGAAGACCGGCGCCTATCCGGAAGACATCGCGGTCGCGTTTGCGGCGCGTGCCGTCCGGCGCCCGGTCAAATGGATCGCCGACCGGAGCGAGGAATTTCTCTCGACAGCGCACGGCCGCGATATCGAGGCGCGCGCCGAGCTTGCGCTCGACGCCCAAGGCAAGATCCTCGGCTTGCGCATCAAGACCCACGCCAACGTCGGTGCCTACGCGACCGGAACCGGCGTCGCCATCCAACTGCTGATCGGGCCGTGGGTGCAAACCAGCGTCTACGACATCCAGACCATCGATTTCCATTTCAAGGCGGTTTTGACCAACACGGCGCCTACCGGCGCCTATCGTGGAGCCGGACGCCCCGAGGCCATCTACACGATCGAACGCCTGATGGACGAAGCTGCGCGCCAGACCGGCATCGACCGGATCGAGTTGCGCCGGCGCAATTTCATCCGGCCCGAGCAGATGCCGTACACGAACCCGATGCACCAGACCTACGACACCGGCCAGTTCGAATCGGTCATGAACCAGGCGCTGGCGCTCGCCGACTGGCAGGGCTTCGACGCGCGGGCGGCCGAGTCGAAGCGCGCGGGCCGTGTGCGTGGACTGGGCATCGCTACCTTCCTGGAATGGACCGGCGGCAATGTCTTCGAAGAGAGGGTGACCGTTTCGGTCCAGGCTGACGGCGTCATCGAAGTGTTTTCCGCCGTCAATGCGATGGGGCAGGGCATCGCCACCACACTGGCGCAATTGGTGGTCGATGCCTTCGGCGTGCCCATCGAAAAAGTGAAGATCGTTCTCGGCGATACCGACCGCGGCGACGGATTCGGCAGTGCCGGCTCTCGCTCGCTCTTCACGGGGGGCTCCGCGGTGCGCGTGGGTTCCGAGCGGACCATCGACAAGGCCAAGGAACTCGCAGCCCAGGAACTCGAAGTGTCTCCGGCGGACGTCGAGTACGCGGCGGGCGTATTCAAGGTCGCAGGCACCGATCTGTCACTCGACCTCTTCACGCTGGCCGGCCATCAGCCTGATCGGCAGATCTTCGTGGATTCGACCAGCACTGTGTCGGGTCCGACATGGCCGAACGGATGCCACATCACGGAGGTGGAGATCGATCCGCCAACGGGCGACATCGTTGTGGTCCGCTACGCCTCGGTCAACGATGTGGGCCGGGTGGTCAACCCGTTGATCGTCCGCGGACAGCTCGAAGGTGGCGCGGTGCAGGGCATCGGACAGGCGCTTTGCGAACAGGTGGTGTACGACCCTGAAACCGGCCAACCATTGACAGGCAGCCTGATGGATTACGCCGCCCCGCGCGCGGAGACCCTCGCGTCGATGTTCCGCATGGAGATGGATGAATCGACGCCCTGCAAGAACAACCCGTTGGGGGTGAAGGGCGTCGGCGAACTCGGCACCATCGGCGCGACGCCCGCCGTGGTCAATGCGGTCGCGGATGCGTTGGCGCGGAACGGCATGGCTGACCGCACGCCGCACCTGGACATGCCGTTGACGCCGGCCCGCGTCTGGCAGCTGATGGCCTCGGCGGCCTGAGCCGCTGGCCCTCAGAAATCCTCGAGCGGCAATCCGACGTAGTTTTCGGCCAGCGACGTCGAGGCCGCGCGTGAATGAACCAGGTAGTCGAGTTCGGCTTCCTGGATCTTCTGGCCGAACTCACCGCTCTCGGGGAATCGGTGCATCAATGACGTGAACCACCAAGAGAAGCGTTCTGCCTTCCACACGCGACGCAGGCAGAGGTCGGAGTAGCGGTCCAGTGCCGAAGCCGATTTCTCGCCGTAGAAGATCTCGAACGCGCGTGAGAGGTAGCCCACGTCCGCGGTCGCCAGATTCAGTCCCTTGGCGCCCGTCGGCGGCACGATGTGCGCGGCGTCGCCGGCCAGGAAGAGGCTGCCGAAGCGCATCGGCTCGGCCACGAAGCTGCGCAGCGGCGCGATGCTCTTTTCGAGCGAAGGGCCGGTCACGAGACGATCGCGCGCTTCCGGGTCCAGCCGCGATCGCAGTTCATTCCAGAATGCCTCGTCGCTCCAGTTCTCGACCCGCTCCTCGGTCGGCACCTGGACGTAGTAGCGGCTGCGCGTCGCGCTGCGCATACTGCAAAGTGCGAAGCCTCGCGATGTGTTGGCGTAGATCAGTTCATGGGAAACCGGCGGTACGTCGGCGAGCACGCCGAGCCAGCCGAAGGGATAGACCTTCTCATACGTATGCAGCGACTGGGCAGGAACACTGGCACGGCTGACACCGTGGTAGCCGTCGCATCCGGCGATGAAGTCGCACTCGATCTCGTGCGTCGCGCCGTCCTTATCGTAGCGAACGCGCGGGGTGCGCGTGTCGAAGTCGTGCAGGCTGACCGACGATGCGCTGTAGATGGTCTTGAGGCCTTCGGCGTTCCTGGCGGCCATCAGGTCGCGCGTCACTTCGGTCTGGCCGTACACCGTGACCTGCTTTCCGCCGGTCAGGCCGTGCAAGTCGATGCGGTGGCGGGCGCCCTTGAACAGCAGTTCGATACCCTCGTGCGGCAGTCCTTCTTCCTTGGCCCGGACGTCGACACCGGCCCGGGAAAGAAGGTCCATCGTGACCTGTTCCAGCACGCCGGCCCGGATGCGCCCCAGGACGTATTCGCTCTTCTGGCGTTCGATGATGATGTTGTCGATGCCGGCCTTGTGCAGCAACTGTCCGAGCAGGAGCCCGGCGGGACCGGCTCCGATGATGGCGACTTGGGTTCGCATGTTTATGTCTCCTGGTGGCGTTCCCGCAAGCGTAGGTCTGCGATGCCGATTCGTGGGGGCGCGATTGCAGCCTCTGTGCGATCATGAGGCAACGTGCGCGATGATCGCGCAACTCTTCAACCATGACCATCGCAAAACCAGACTTCATCGAAGGCATCGCCAAAGGAATGGCTGTGCTCGAAAGCTTCGACACCGAGCGCCAGCGGCTCAACGCAACCTTGGCCGCGGAGCGGGCCGGACTGACGCGGGCAGCGGCACGGCGGCATCTGCTGACGCTTGCGCACCTGGGTTATCTCGAAACCGACGGCAGTTACTTCTGGATGGCGCCCAAGGTACTGCGCTTCTCGGGCAGCTATCTCGCCTCCTCGAGGTTGCCGCGCGCCCTGCAGCCTACGCTGAACCGCCTCGCGGCGCAGACGCAGGAATCGTTTTCCGCAGTCGTGCTCGATGGGGAGGAGGTCGTCATCGTCGCGCGCAGCGGGAGCTATGGGGCACCGACGCGCGTGCTGGCCTACGGCCTTCACCTCGGTGCGCGCCTGCCGGCCCATGCGACCTCGACCGGTCGGGTGCTGCTGGCTGGCCTCAGCGCCGGCCAACTCACGCACTGGTTGAAGGGCCGTAGCCTGCCGCGCCTCACACCGCACACCATCACTCAGGCGCGCGTGCTTCGCCAGCGCATCGCGCAGGCTCGAAAGGACGATTTTTGCTTCGCCAGCGAGGAGCATGAGCTCGGTGTGCAGGCCCTGGCGGTGCCGTTGCGCGACATGCAGGGTCACACCGTGGCGGCACTCAACGTCGTGCTTTCAGGGGGCAATCACAAGGAAGACGCATTGAGGCGCGACATGCTGCCGCTTCTGTTCGAGGCGGCGCGCGAGGTGAGGGCGCTTCTGTGAGCGTTCTTTGAGCGGTGAACCCGATCGCCGCTACGATCTCCAACCAGCCCCAGATGGACGAATGAACCATGCGACTCCTGTTGCTTGAAGACGACGTGATGATCGGCGAGACCGTGCTCGATCTGCTGCGCGCGGAGCAGTACGCCGTCGACTGGGTCAAGGACGGCGAGACGGCGGACAACGCGCTTCGATCCCAGCAATACGACCTGGTCCTGCTCGATCTCGGCGTTCCGCGCCGCGATGGGCTGGAAGTGCTGCGCGCACTGCGTGCTCGCAAGCAGCGAATGCCGGTTCTGATCGCTACGGCGCGCGATTCCGTTCGGCAGCGGATCGAAGGCCTGGATGCCGGAGCCGACGACTACGTCCTGAAGCCTTACGACCTCGATGAACTCCTGGCGCGCATTCGCGCTCTTTTGCGCCGCGCATCCGGCCGGGCGGAGCCGGTCTACGAGCACATGGGTGTGACCGTCAACCCGGCAACACGCGAGGTCACCGTGGCCGGCCAGGCGGTGACGCTTTCTGCACGCGAATGGGCAGTCCTGGAGCCCTTGCTCGCGCGCCCCGGCATGGTGCTCTCCCGCGCTCAGCTCGAAGAGAAGCTGTACAGCTGGAAGGACGAGATCAGCAGCAATGCCGTGGAGGTCTACGTGCATGGATTGCGCAAGAAGCTCGGCGCCGATCTGATCCGAAACGTGCGCGGCGTCGGCTACATGGTGCCAAAGGAATGACGAGCGCATGAAATCACTTCGTGCGCGTCTCCTGTGGTTTCTCCTGGCCGCCATCCTGGTGGCCGCCGGCATCCAGGCCTTCGTGGCCTACCGGACGGTGCTTCAGGAAGCCGACGACATCTTCGATCACCACATGCAGCAGATGGCTCTTTCGCTGCGTGCGGGACTGCCGCCCAGCGCGACGGTGGGTGGGCTCAGCGGTCTCGGCGCCGGCGAAGACAACTTCGAATTCATCGTCCAGGTCTGGACGGCTGACGGCATCCGCATCTTCGAATCCGCCGCGCAGGCTGCATTGCCCCAGCGCGCCGTGCTCGGGTTTTCGAACGTCCAGGCGCGGCGCACGACCTATCGCGTGTTTTCTATGCAAGCCGGTCCGTTGGTCATCCAGGTTGCGCAGGATATGGCTGCGCGCCGTCGCATGGCCGGCTCCCTTGCATTGCGCACCGTCGGACCGATCGCACTCGCCGCGCCGTTGCTGATGCTGGTCGTATGGTGGGTCGTCAGCCTTTCACTTGCGCCGGTGGCGCGCGTGCGCGGCCAGGTTGCCGCGCGGCAGGCCGATGATTTGTCACCCTTGAGCGAGGAGGACCTTCCTGAAGAAGTCCGGCCACTCGTGCACGAACTCAATCTGCTGTTCGATCGCGTTCAAAAAGCCTTCGACGCGCAGAAGCACTTCGTGGCCGATGCGGCACACGAACTCCGTTCGCCGCTGACTGCGCTCAAGCTGCAGGTGCAGGGATTGCAGCGCGCATCGGACGAACCTACGCGCGAACTCGCTGTTGCCCGCCTGGCTGCGGGCATTGACCGCGCCGCAAGACTGGTCGAGCAGATGCTGGCCCTCGCGCGCCACGAGGCCAGCGCCGCAGCGGGCGCTGAGCGCGAATCCGTCAGCCTGCCCGAGGTGGTTCGACTGGCAATTTCCGACGCGGTCGCCGCAGCGCAGGCGCAAGGCATCGATATCGGTGTCGTGCGATCCGATCCGGCGAAGGTCACCGGACAAGCCGAGGCGTTGCGAATGCTGGTGCGAAACCTGCTCGACAACGCCGTCAAGTACACGCCGAACGGCGGGCGCGTAGACATCGCTGTGATCCAGAGCGCCGATGGCGTCGAACTCAGCGTCGATGACAGCGGCCCTGGCATCGCGGCCGACGAGCGCGAGCGGGTGCTTGATCGTTTCTATCGTTCCGGCGAGCCACAGGCGCCGGGCAGCGGGCTCGGCCTCGCCATCGTGAAGTCGATTGCTGAACTGCATGGCGCCACAGTGTCGCTGGACCGTTCCGAGAGTCTTGGCGGCCTTCGCGTGGTGTTGCGGTTTACGGCCACCGGCTGAATGGCGCCGAGGCGCAATCAGAAGCGCCTGAATTTAAGGCGGGCTTAAGCGGGCGGCACGACATTCCTTTCGTTGATTTCCATAACCTCGAAAGGATCACAGATGAAGAACCGTTTGACCTCCCCCCGGGCGCTTGTCCTTTCGCTGGCCGCAGCCGGCGTGATCGGCGCGGCGGCCACCGGCGCCTACACCAGCGCGAACGCTTTGGGTTCCACTCCGACGGCTGCATCGCTTGCTGCCGCGCCCCAAGTTTCGATGCCTGACTTCTCCAGCATCACCGCCGAGACCGGTCCCGCAGTTGTCAATATCAGCGTGGTGGGCACGGCCAAGGCTGCCCCGGAAGGCATGCAGGGGATGCAGGGCATGGACCCGGATGATCCGATGTTCGAGTTCTTCCGCCGCTTCCAGGGCCAAGCCGGCCCGCGCGGTCAACAGCAGCAGCAGCGCGAAGTGCCGGTGCGTGGCCAGGGCTCGGGCTTCATCGTGAGCGCCGACGGCGTGATCCTGACCAACGCCCACGTTGTGAAGGACGCCAAGGAAGTCACCGTGAAGCTGACGGATCGTCGCGAGTTCCGCGCCAAGGTGCTGGGCTCCGATCCGAAGACCGACGTTGCCGTTCTCAAGATCGATGCGAAGAACCTGCCGACCCTGGCCGTGGGCAAGACCAAGGATCTGAAGGTTGGCGAATGGGTGCTCGCGATTGGTTCCCCGTTTGGCTTCGAGAACACCGTGACCGCTGGCGTCGTGAGCGCCAAGGGTCGCTCGCTGCCTGACGACGGCTACGTTCCCTTCATTCAGACCGACGTGGCAGTGAACCCCGGCAATTCCGGCGGCCCGCTGATCAACACGCACGGCGAAGTGGTCGGCATCAACTCGCAGATCTACAGCCGCAGCGGTGGCTACCAAGGCGTGTCGTTCGCGATCCCGATCGATGTCGCCATCCAGATCAAGGACCAGATCGTCGCCACCGGCAAGGCCAGCCACGCACGCCTTGGCGTCGCGGTGCAAGAGGTGAATCAGACCTTTGCCGATTCCTTCAAGCTCGACAAGCCTGAGGGTGCGTTGGTATCGAACGTCGAGAAGGGCGGTCCTGCGGACCAGGCCGGACTGCGTTCGGGCGATGTCATCCGCAAGGTCGACGGCGACGCGATCGTGTCTTCGGGTGATCTTCCGGCCGTGATCGGCCAGAAGAAGCCAGGAAGCAAGATCACGCTCGAAGTGTGGCGTCAGGGCTCCCGCGAGGAAATCACCGCGAAGCTCGGTGATGCCGCCGAGAAGTCCACCACCGTCGCGAAGAACGACGATGGCGCGAACCAGGGCAAGCTCGGTCTCGCACTGCGCCCGCTGCAACCTGAAGAACAACGCGAGGCATCGGTCGACGGCGGCCTGCTGATCGTGAACGCCGTCGGTCCCGCCGCGTTGGCCGGTGTCCAGACGGGCGACGTGCTGCTGGCCATCAATGGCACGCCGGCGAAAAACATCGAGCAGGTGCGCGAAGTCGTGGCCAAGGCGGACAAGTCGGTTGCGCTGCTCATCCAGCGCGATGGCGACAAGATCTTCGTGCCTGTTCGCCTGAGCTGATCGACGCGGTCCGCGACGCCGGTCTTTGAGACTTAGTACCGGATCGCGGACGCGCCTGGGTCGCGATGTGCAAAAGTGCCTTTGCGGATATTTCTTGCAGCTGTAACAATTCTTTAAATAGCTGAATGAGAGATTTCCCTATGGCACTTCGCGATATTGCACTCACTGTTCTGGAGTTGGAGCCCAATGAATTTCATTGGGTGCTGATGGAGCCGGTGCAGGCCGAGTCCGAGGAATGCCTGGGATACCGGCCCATCGACTCTTCCACGCAAGGGCTGCCGGACTATTCGGAGGCCCTCATCCAGGGCGCATCCGCCCTTCGTGTGCTGCAGGGGCTCGCGCCGTTTGGCAAGCCGATGAATCCAGTGGGCATCGGGGAGAGCGTCGCCGCCGACCTGACGGAGGAAAATTCATCGGAAGATTCGTCATCATCCAACGGTCCCGACTCGTGTATGTTTACAACCGGTCACCCGGTGTTGTAGTCCAGCGTTATTGCTGTGCGACCCGGTGCCAATCGGGAATCTCTTCGCACCAAGGAATTGAAGGATGCCAAGACTTATCGTGTTGCAGAAGAATGGATCGGCCAAGCAGGTCAACATCCTGGGGACGCCATTTGTCATCGGTCGCGCGGATACCTGCGATCTGGTTCTGGACAATCAATTGGTGAGCAGGTCCCATGCCGTGTTCGAGACGGTCGGCGACGCAATGACGATCCGCGACCTCCAAAGTCACAACGGAACCTATGTCAACGGCGAGCGGCGTGAAGTGAGCACATTGAACAGCGGTGACGAGATCAAGATCGGCAGCTATCAGATTCGCTTTCTGGCAAACAACGGGCCCATCGCCGAGGCGGAGGCGCTTCGGCTCGTGACCATTCCGGGCAAACTCGCCGACATCGATTTGCTCAAGCTCGGCATCAAGTCTTGAGCGGATCGGCTTGCCTATCCGCCGTGCACCCTCTTGGAGGTGTCGCGCGCGGAATCCATGGCTGCGTGATCCCCGAAAGCGAATGCGATACTTCGCCGCTCGCAGGCAAACGACGGCATCCATGCAGCAAAAGCGAAACGACAGTGGCGAACTGAACTTCTATCTATTGAAGTGCCTTGTAGCGCTGATCGATCACTCGCATGTCTCGCGTGCAGCGGATGCGCTTTCGATCAGCCAACCCGCAATGAGCCGCGCAATGAGCCAGTTGCGCGCGGTCACTGCAGACCCGATCCTTGTCAGAGGTGGAGGCGGGCTCATTCCGACGGCCAAGGCACTTCAGCTACGCGACTTTGCCGATCGAATCCTTCAGGAGATGGATGGACTGCTCGGCGACGCGGTGGCCTTCGATCCCAAGTCCACTCAATATGAATTCCGGATGGTCGTCACGGATTATCTGGAATGCGTGTTCATGGAGGGTCTGCAGAAACGGCTTGGAACGGCCTTCCCCCGAATTAGCGTGTCGACACGCCATCCGGTACATCCTTCCCACTTCAGCAAGGTGCTCGAGGCTGGCGAAGTGGATTTTGCGGCCGGGATCCTGCCTGCAAGTCTTCGTGACTTACGTCACCGGTTGTTGTTTCGCGATCATGTCGTCTGTGCTGCACGCAAGGACCACGAGGCCGTCGGCCGGACGATCGGGGTCCACGAGTTTGCGTCACTCGAGCACCTGGTGATCATGCCCAATACGGTGAACTGTTTTGGCGAATCCGTCGATCAGGCGCTCGCCGCCCAGGGCCACCGACGCAACCGCCGGTTCGTGACGCCGAACTACCTAACCGCACCTTTTCTCCTCGCAAACTCCGACATGGTTGCGCTTCTGCCTTCATTGTTGCTGAATCGTTTCCGCGATCACTTGGGTCTTGCCGAGGTCGCGCTGCCGGTGCAAGTGCCTGCACTTGACATCTATCTGTCATGGCACGACCGCACGCATCGCCACGCTGCGCATACGTGGTTTCGTGACCAAGTCGTGCAAAGCATCGAGCCCGCACCGCACGGCTCTTGAGGCTCAGGCCGAGTGCGCGACCAGCACTCAAATTCAATTGGCGCATAGCTTTCATCCGCGCGCGTCATGGACAACGACTCGCCGCCTCCCAATACTTTGCTTGTCGCCGTCCACACGGCACGCTGGTGAAAGGAAAGCATGCAGTTGGAAGCTCTGTACGAATTGCACGGGCATGGCGAAGTACGCAAGGTCCGCCTGTTGAAGGTACCCCGATCGATCGTGAAGCGCAGGATTCCAAGTGGGACTGCGAAACGCAAGAGAAGGGCCGTTGCGACTTCTTCGTCCTGGAGCGAATCGCCGCCAAGTGGCGCTCGCTCCCGCTTCCCCGCGACCGAGGGTTGTCGCGCCTCCTGCCCCTGACGGCGCATGTGGCGCGTGATTTTGAAGAGATCTCAGGTATGTCCCCTCGAACCATTCGATCCGTTGACGACTTGGCACAGTTGCCTGATGAAGAATTGTTGGCATGTCTTGGCGCCCTGCGGGCGGCCATTGTCGAAGCGAAGCGCCAGCACGCAGTCGCGCTTCGCGAGCACATGATCCCGTGGGGATCACCGTTCATCTTTCCCTCATTCAATTGGCGGCCGAAGGGACCTCAGCGGTTAGATGCCCCAGGGCAGTTGAAGCCCGACACGCCGATCGATGAAATTGCGGTGCGTGCAAGTGCGCGGGAAGCGCTGAGGGAACTCAGCATCTTCTGCATCGAAGATCTGTCAGCGATCAGCGAGCAGGAGCTTTTGAAAGAAGAGGCCATCGGCGCTAAGACCGTCGGCCGACTCCGCGAGATGTTGGAGCGTGTGGGGCTCGACTTTCTTCCGAACCCGAACATCGAAGAGCGGGCGCATGAGCAAAGCAAGGCGGTGCTTGCGTTGCCGTCCGAGGCTCGCGCGATTGCGCTGCGCGGTCTCGCGGACTCAGCGCTCGTGTCGGCGCTTGGGCTGAGATCTTCCACCTTGAGTCGGGCTCTGGCGAATGGCCTCGAAACAGTGGGTCAGGTGCGCCGGCTCACTCTTCCCTTGTTGTGCGAGAACTTCGGGAAACGGGAGGCACGGGAGATCTACGACCTCTTGATGGCGACGGATCGTCCTTTCGCCAGTTCGGCCCCTGCGATCGAGCTCTGGCGCCATGGTCTGGTCACGACGAAGGAACTCCCCGTACCCACGGCATCAGAGACGCCGATTCACGAGTTGCGACCCTGGCTCGGCACATCGGTGGATTCGCTGAGCGCTTGCGGTATTCATACGCTCGGCGCATTGCGAGGCGTGGCTTCTCGAGGGGACGTGGCCTCGTTCCGAGGGATGGGGCGCGTCACTTCCGATCGTGTTCTTGGCTTCCTGGGAGCCTACGTCACGCCTCAGCCTTACCGTCGCGGCATGTCGACTGGAGGCGGCTTGCCTGCTTGATCGAGCGCGCGGTCCGTCTGCAACTTTCTTGGCAGACGGACTTGGTGCAAGATGTCGCGACCCTTGATTCGATTCGACCTCATGAACTTGCACCTTTGTATTGGCGCCCTGGCGATTGGCGTGCTGTTTTCAGCGCAAGCCAACGCGCAATCCGAGCCCTCCAAGAAGACCGAGGCCGATTGCTATGCGCAACAAGCCGCGCTCGAAAAAGACATGCGCGCGGCACGTTCCAGAGGGCAGATGTTGCGTCGGCGCCAACTCCAGGAATCGCTGGATGCCTTGCGAAGCCACTGCGATGAGATTGCTTCGAAGGACAGTCACGAGGCGCGTGTCATGCGGCAAAAAAATGTCGTCCTGCAACTGAGGATTGACCTCGATCGCGCCGAAGAGGATCTGCGGAATCTCGTGGCGGAGAAGAAGTAGGCTCACGCCTGACTGAATGGGGTGGCTTCGACTGCGACCGTTCTGTGCGTGTCGAAAAACGCGCCACAAAAGAAAAAGCCCGCTACCTGAAAGATAGCGGGCTCTCCAGAGGCCTTGCGGCTTGTAGTGGCTCCTCGACCTGGGCTCGAACCAGGGACCTACGGATTAACAGTCCGGCGCTCTACCGACTGAGCTATCGAGGAACAAGCCTCAAATTATAGCGTCGTTTTTTTGGCTTTCCTGACGCGGTGTCAAAACCTGCAAATTTTTCATCACTGGTTTGATGCAGCTTCGATGATGGCCATCAGTCGGACTGCCGCGGCCTCGGGATCCGGGTGCGCCACGAGTGCGCGCACCACTGCCACCGACCCGACGCCGGTCGCCAGCACTTCGGGCATGCGTGTCGCATCGACGCCTCCGATGCCGACTTGCGGGTAGCCGCGCAGCAGACGTGCATAGGCGCCGAGTCGCGAGACGCCTTGTGGCGCCGTGGCCATCTGCTTCAACGTGGTCGGATAGACCGCACCCATCGCGATGTAGCTTGGGCTGACGGCATCTGCGCGCACCATCTCTGCATAGCCGTGCGTGCTGACGCCAAGGCGAAGACCGGAGGATCGAATCAACTTCAGATCCTGCGGTGTCAGTGCGTCGAGGTCTTCCTGGCCGAGATGGAGGCCATAGGCTCCGGCCTCGATGGCCGCACGCCAGTGATCGTTGATGAAGAGCAGGCTATCCGTGCCACGCACTGCTTCCACGGCAGCATGCACTTCTTGTGTGATGGCTTTTGTGTCTTCGGATTTGAAGCGCAATTGGACCGTCGGAACGCCAGCGCGGGCCATACGGCCTACCCATTGCGAATCAGGCAGGACAGCATAGAGGCCGAGCTTCTCCGGGCACCGGGGGAACGCGTCGTCGCGGGCGGTGGGCGGAAAGCTCCGCAAGTCGAAGTCGACCGGGTTGTCGGGCCACGCACGAGCATCGAATGTGCCGGTGCGTTTCGTTTGTGCATCCCAGGCACGTGCGAGGCATTCGGCATCGACCTCGATGAAGCCGAGCGCGCTGCACGCTTGCTTGGCGCCTTGATAGACGGTTCCCTTCGACGAGAAAGTACTTGACGCGTTGGTGGTTTCGCCGAAACGTCCGGCGTGCGCCGCGACGATGGCTTGTGCAATGGCGTTCGGGTCGTTGAATGCAGTCATGACGTTCATTGCGTGGACGCGTGATGCCAGAACGGCGTTCCCAGCACGGGCGTGCTCGGTTGCGCGGAGTCCTGCGCTGTCATGGCGCCGGCACGATGCGCATTTCGACCGGCCTGTACGCCGTCCGCAAACGCGCCGGCCATGGCGACCGGGTCTTGCGCAAGCGCGACGGCGGTGTTCAGCAAGACGCCGTCGTAACCCCACTCCATGACCTGGCACGCGTGCGACGGCAAGCCGAGGCCGGCATCGACGAGCATTGGCACCGCCAAGCGCTCACGCAACATCTGGAGTGCATACGGATTGACGGGCCCGCGGCCGGTGCCGATCGGTGCGGCCCAGGGCATGACGGCCTGACAACC
Organism: Variovorax sp. 05L425; assembly: GCF_056397705.1. NCBI lineage: Bacteria > Pseudomonadati > Pseudomonadota > Betaproteobacteria > Burkholderiales > Comamonadaceae > Variovorax > Variovorax sp. 05L425. Next base: position 65,570 of record NZ_JBFTNY010000015.1, read on the forward strand.
CACATCGACAAGTCTTTGGCACAGCACAAGATCTTCGGTGCAGTAGGGCAAGACCTGGAAGCCGTCGCGAATCAACTGCGATGCGGCGTCGACGAGATTCAGCGTGTCAGGCTGGAGCGTGTAATCGTCACCGATCAGTTCGAGCTTGATCCAGGGGGTGTCGAAAAGCTCGCGCGCCATCTGGGCCGTGGCGATCACTTCCTGCACGCTGTGGCAGCCCGCAGTATTGGGCAGCACCGGCACGTCGAGGCGGCGCAGGAGTTCCCAGAAACCGTTGTCGCTGCCGGATGCGCCCGGTGTCGCGGTCTGTCGGCGCAGCGAGGCCGTCAGCATCGCAGGCCGGGCCCTCCGGACTGCCGCTTCGAGGACGTCGGGCGACGGATAGCGCGCCGTGCCAAGCAGCAGGCGGCTCTGGAAGCTCTGGCCGTAGAGGACCAGCGGGTCGTTGGCGGGGGAAGATGTGGTCATAGGTGTTCTCAGCCGCCCGTCACGGGACGGATCACTTCGATGCGGTCTTCTGCCTGTAGCGTGTGCAACGCGTAGTTCGAACGCGGCACGAACTGACGATTCACCGCTGCCGCAAAAGGCGGCGTGGCGTTGATGAGGTGCAGCGCGTCGGCGAGTTTCGATTCCGGCGGCAGCGTGTGAGGAACGTCGTTGATCAGGATGTTCATGAGATTGCCTCTTCCAGGCCGGAGGGCAGGTCGAATCGGCCGGCAAGCAATGAGTGGCCGGTGGCAAGCAGTTCCATGGCGACGTCGAGTATGGCGGGTGCGATCATGAACCCGTGCCTGTAGAGGCCGTTGATCTGCATCACGCCGGGTCGCGGCTGTCGCACGGCAGGCAGATTGTCGGGCAGGGTGGGGCGGCATTGCGTCGCGATCTCGATGATGCGTGCCTCCGCAAAGCCGCTATGCACCGAATAGGCTGCGCTCAGCAATTCGAGCGTCGAGCGCACGCTGGCGGGCGACATGTCGTCGGACTCGATCTCCGTCGCACCGATCACGAACACGCTGCCGGGCTTGGGCGCGATGTAGAGCGGGTAGCGCGGATGCACGAGGCGCGTCGGACGTTGGAGCGTGACATCGGGCGCATGCACGCGGATGACTTCGCCACGCACGCCGCGCAGTGCGGCCCACTGGGGACGCGCCCCAAGCCCGCGGCAGTCGATCACGCGTTCGGGCTGGCCCGACGCCCCGGGCGCAAAGTCGTCGAGCGTGCGCGATGCATGCCAGTGCAGGCGAACTTGGGGCAGCGCTTGCAGCGTGGCGAGCAGTGCCGTGAGCAACGCGCGATTGTCGAGTTGGCCTTCGCCTGGCAACAGCAGGCCCTGTGAGAATCGCCGCCTCAACGAAGGCTCCAGCGCCGCGATGCGTTCGTCGTCGAGCGTCTGCATGGCGGGCAATTCGGGCACTGCTTCCCTGGTGCCTGCGAGCACACGCGCCAGCCGTGCAGCCTCGGCTCCATCCTGTCGATGCCAAAGCACCAGCGTGCCTTCGCGTTGGAAGAAGACGGGGGCGTTGAGTGATGCGATCAGTTCCGGCCACCGTTCGAGTCCGTAGTGCCCCATTCGGACCACCGAGGGTGGCGCTACCGCCGATTCGGCCAACGGCGCCAGCATGGCGGCGGCGACGCGGGCGGCCGCGCCATCGGCCTCCGGGCCGCCTGCATCGAACAAATCGACCTTGCAGCCCGCATGCGCCAGCGTCACTGCGAGCAGGCGCCCCATGAGGCCGGCTCCCAGGATGGCGACGGACCGAAACGGAAGATCGGCGCGAAGATCCATGTCAGCTTTCACGGCCCCTCCGGCGCAGTCGTTGATGGTGTGGCCGATAATTTTCGACATGACCAATGCATTTTCCCGCTATGCGCGTGTGCTTTCGATCGCTGGCTCCGACAGCGGTGGCGGCGCAGGCATCCAGGCCGATCTCAAGACTTTCTCGGCGCTGGGTTGCTACGGCATGACGGCCATCACCGCGTTGACTGCGCAGAACACGCTCGGCGTTTCGGGCATCCATGGCGTGCCGCCGGCCTTCCTGAAAGCGCAGATCCAGGCGGTGGTCGAGGACATCGGCGTCGATGCAGTCAAGCTCGGCATGCTGCATGCGCCCGAGATCGTCGAAGTCGTGGCATGGGCCATCGATCACTACAAGCTGCCTAACGTCGTGCTTGATCCGGTGATGGTAGCCACCAGCGGAGACCGATTGATCGCGGCTGAAACAGTCCAGGTACTGGTCCGCGAACTCTTCCCGCGTGCAGTGGTGGTGACGCCCAATCTCGACGAAGCAGCGCTGCTGATCGGCCATCCGATCGACGGCGTCGATGCGCTGGACGATGCGGCGAGCGAACTGTTGGCGCTCGGAACGAGTGCCGTCCTGCTGAAGGGCGGGCATCTCCCGGGCGTCGATGTGGTCGATCTGCTGGCGCAGGCCAACGGCGACCGGTTGCGCCTCGCCTCGACGCGCATCGTCAGCCGCAATCTTCATGGCACGGGCTGCACACTGTCTTCGGCCATCGCGTCGCACCTGGCGCTCGGCTATGCGCTGCCGCAGGCTGTCGAGCGCGCGCGCGAGTATGTTGTCGCCGCCATGGCGGCCGGTGCAGACGTCCAGGTCGGCGCTGGTCATGGACCGCTCAACCACGGCTTTGCGCCAGTGCCGACGTTCCGCCTTCCGGCGCGGGCCGCGTGATCCACGCAAGCACGAAAGTGATCGCCAAGGTCGGCAGCGCAGATCCCCATTGCGGCGCCCAGGCGGCGCAGGCGTGATAGACCACGATGCCGGCGATCCAGATCGCGGCTGCGGCCCAGTCCACGCGTCGCGTTCCCACTGACTCCAAGACCGTGCCCATGCCGAGCCGCCCGAGAATCACGCCGTAGAGCGGCACGAACACCGAGCTCAGCAGCAACAGGAACGGTTCGAGCGAGTGCATTGGCAAGACCAGGGCGAAGGCGATGCAGACTGCGGCGAGCAGCAATCCCCAGCGACGAATGCTCCAGCGCGGCATCAGGCTGTGGGCCGAGACGGAGCCCGAGTAGACGTCGCCATAGGCGTTGTCGAGCTCGTCGACCAGGATCAGGCCCAGCGCAACCAGCCCGCCCTGCGCCAGCAGCAATGCGGCGAGCATGTCCGTGCCGGGCTCTGCCACGCTCACGACCATCACGCCCAGCGCATAGCACCAGATGTTGGCGACCGCGTAGCCGAACCAGGTGCCGCCGAATGCGCCGCCCAGGCCGCCCGTGCTGCGCTTGCCGTGACGCGCATAGTCGGCCACCAGCGGGAGCCACGAGACCGGCATGGCAATGACGAGGTCGAGCGCGCCGAACATGCTCATGCTGCCGTCACCCGGACGCGTCCAGAACGATTCCAGTCCCTTCGCATGAATGCGCGTGGCGAACTGCCAGCTCAGCCACACCAGCGACAGCACGACCAGCGGCAACCCGAAGCGACTCACGAAGCGCCGCACGAGCTTGACCATCGAACCCGACAGCAGTGCCAGCAGCACGGCGCCCCAGACCAGCGTCGTGACCACAGAGCCGAACTGGCCGTCGAGCGACCAGCCGAACGCCTGCCTGCCGATGGCTTGCGTGCCTTCACGCATGATCACGACTTCGAAGGTGGTCCAACCGATCAGCTGCACGATGTTCAACACGACGGGCAGGCGGGCAAACGCGCTGCCGTAGGTCGCGTGCATCAGGCCCGCGCTGGCGAGCCCGCTTTCGCAGCCGACGCGTGCGGTCCATGCCAGCAGTCCCGCGCCAATGCAAGAGCCCAGCACGATCGCGATGGCCGCATCCTTCGTGCCGACCGCAGGCACCAGGTAGGCCCCGATCTGCATGACCAGCAGACCGACGCCGAGGCTGAACCACAGCGCCATATGGTCGTGCCACCGGAAGACGCGTCCGGATTCGCGCAGCGGCGTCAGCGCCTCATTGGCGCCAGCCGGCGTCTGCTCGTTGCTTGTGTTTGCCATCCATTTGCTCCAATGCAAATTGTTTGGCAGGTGGGCGAGGCCACGGCGGCAAGACCGTCACGCGAGAAAACGTGGCGGCCGCCGGACCAGCTTCCCTGCGCGAGGATTACCTCAGTCAGGTTCAAAGGGACTCTCTCAGCCGGCACACCGAAACGGCGAACCGGCACCCCTAGCGTTGCTTCAATCTGGCGAAGCAGGTCGGATTGTAGAACTGTGTGACGGATCGGTGAAACGATGGGACAGCTTCACCAGCGCCCAGAACACCGCGGCGATCGCCATGGCCAAAACGAATCCCCCGAGGATGTCCAACGGAAAATGCACACCCACATAAATGCGCGCCCAGCCCGTGACAAACCCGATCAGGAGGATGGCAAGCCCTACGATGCGCAGTCCCGGCCGCAGACAGAGGATCAACCCGACAGTAAACATGACCGTCGCATGCGTACTCGGCATCGAGCCACGGGCGCCGTGCTCGATGTAGGCCGGGCTCAAGCCCGCAATGAAAGGCCGGGGCATGTTGATGGCGCTGGCCACGGCATGCGCCAGCATCGAGGCCGCGAGGGCCGCAACCAGAGTTGCAACGAGGTATTTCCACTGCGACGGTTGCCGCCACGCGGCCCAGGCGATCAGGGCCACACACAACCAGACCGTGCCGGTGGCCAGCAGCGATGCAATCCACAGGATCTGCGGATGAGGCGTGTTGCCGGCCGCCAGCCAGTGAAAAAGCGCGACGTTCAACTCCTGCATGCCGGGCATGGTAGCTGTACGGACCAGGCTCCGTTCAATGCTTGACGCCGAGCAGCGTGTGCAACCGCGTGCTGGTCGTCGTGTATTGCAGCGGGATCGACTTGTCCGGGAAGACGATGGCCGTCGCGCCCCAGGCAGCCAGCGTCGCTTCGTGAAAGCCGCACACGATCAGCTTCTTCTTGCCCGGATAGGTGTTGATGTCGCCAACCGCGAAGATGCCTCGTTCGCGCGTTTCGTACTTTTCGGTGTCGACAGGCAACTGCTTGCGAACCAGTTCCAGGCCCCAGTCCGCGATGGCGCCGAGGCGTGGCGAGATGCCGAGGCAGCCGATGAGGGCATCGAAAGGGAGGGATTGAGCCTGCGCGTCCGGCGTGATGATCCGCAGGCCGGCATCGTCGAACGCGGAAGGCTGGCCGATGGCGAGGCGTATCGCACCTGCCGCGACGCGTTCGCGCAAGGCGGCGACGGTGGCATCTTCGGCCTGGAAGACATCTCGCCGATGAAGCAGCGTGACCTGCCTTGCGATCGGCGTGAGCGCCAGCGCGGCCTCGAGCGCGGCACCGTCGCCGCCGTTGACCACCACGGTCTGGCCGGTAAAGCGGTCGAAATCATCGGGGTGGTAGAAAAGCTTCGTGCCTTCCAGCTGTTCGATGCCTTCGACGGCGATGCGTTTGGGCACGAAGGCGCCGACACCGGCGGCAATGAAGACCGTCCTGGCGAGAAATGCCGTATGTCGGGACGTGGTCAGCAGAAACCGACCGTCATCCTGTCGCGCGAGGGTCGAAACCTGCTCGCCAAAATGGAATTGAGGCTTGAAAGGCGCGATCTGCTGCAACAGCGACTCCGAAAGGCCCCGCCCGCTGGTGACCGGCGTGCCCGGAATGTCGTAGATCGGCTTGTCGCCATAGAGCTCGACGCACTGGCCGCCGGCTCGGGGCAGTGCGTCGACGATGTGGCAGGAGATTTCGAGCAGGCCGAGTTGGAAGACCTGGAACAGCCCGACCGGGCCGGCGCCGATGATCAGCGCGTCTGTTTCGATGGGGGCTTGTTGCGTGCTCAGCGCACCAGCTCCGAGATCTTGCCGGTCTTGTCTTTCCACTCTTCGGCGTCAGGCAGGGCAGGCTTGCGCTTGGTGATGCTTTTCCAGCCATCGGCCAGGGCCAGCTCGGCATTGAGCTTGATGAAGGCGAGCTGGTCGCCGGGGAGGTCTTCCTCGGCGTAGATCGCATTGACCGGGCATTCGGGGATGCAGACCGCGCAGTCGATGCACTCGTCGGGGTCGATCACCAGCATGTTCGGCCCTTCACGGAAGCAATCGACCGGACACACGTCAACGCAATCGGTGTATTTGCAGCGGATGCAGGATTCGGAGACGACGTGGGTCATGGTTGTTGCAAAGCGGGAAGGTAAGCGGAAAAACCGGGAATTTTAGGCCTTTGTGGGGGCTGGGCGCACGAGCACCGCCGCGGAGGTCCGGTGCGACGCGGTATCGACCAGGATCAGCGAGCCGAGCGCACGCGATTGCGTGAAGGGCAGCACCGCCAGCGGCTGCTGCAGGCTGAGCACCACGTCGCCGATCGCGTTGGCTTCAAGATGGTCGGTCGGCTCGCAATCCAGCGTCGTGATGTTGACGCGATCCACGATGCGCGCGACCTTCGCCTTGACCCAGCGATGGCCCTGGAGCGCCCAGTAGACGCGGCCCGCCACGAGCGGTTCGTCGTCGAGCCAGGCAATGGTGGCCGTGATCTCGCGCGTCGGTTCGAAGGCGCCGGGTTCCAGCAGCCAGTCGCCGCGCGAGACGTCGAGTTCGCGGTCCAGCACGATGCCGGCGCTGTGACCCGCGTGCACCGTCTTCGGCTGGCGCGTGTGGCTCAGCACTTGCGCAACGGTAGCGCTCTGGTTGCTTGGCAGGACGGTGATCCGCTGGCCCGGCTCGACATGGCCGCTGGCAACGCGGCCCCAGAACACGCGGCGACCGCGCGAGGTGTCCGCCGACGCCGAGAACTTCTCGACCCATTGCACCGGGAAGGCGAAGGGAACGGATTCATCCTGCGCCGTAACCGGCAGCTTCTCCAGCAATTCGAGCAGGCTCGGGCCTTCGTAGCCCGCCCAATCGGCATGGCGCGAAGCCACGTTCCAGCCCTTGAGCGCCGAGATCGGCACAGTGGCGGCGACTTGCACGCCAGCGGCTTCCGCAAAGTTCGACAGCGCGGCCGAGATGCGCTCGAAGGCCAACTCGGCGTCGTCGATGGCATCGAGTTTGTTGACCGCGAACACGATCGACTGCACGCGCAGCAGATGGCAAAGCAGTGTATGGCGGCGCGTCTGCGGCAGAAGCTCGCGCTTCACCACTTCGCCATCGCCGCATTCGGCAGCCCAGGCCAGCTTGGTCGCATCGACCAGCACGACAGCCGCGTCCGCGCTCGATGCCGCGGTGACCATGTTGCGCGTGTACTGCTCATGTCCGGGCGCGTCACCGATGACGAACTTGCGCTGAGCCGTCGAGAAATAGCGATACGCCACGTCGATCGTGATGCCCTGTTCGCGCTCGGCCGAGAGACCGTCGGTCAGCAGCGCCAGGTCTGTCTCGCCGCCGCGCTGAACCCCGGCCAACTGATCTTGCAGCACCGTCTTGCTGTCGACCAGCAACCGTCCGATCAGCGTGCTCTTGCCGTCATCCACGCTTCCGCAGGTGATGAAGCGCAGCGCCGCGCCAGTCTCGGCGGCATGGGTTCCAGAGGAAGCAGCAATCGAAGTAGTCATGTTCATTTCAATTCATCAACGGCGCATCGGCCTTCATTCCAGAAACACCGCGGAACCGGCTCCGCCGGGCCGCCGGTGTTGCCCCCGGCAGGGGGTGGGCGGCTACACGAAGTGAGCCAACCTGGGGGCGAGTCAAAAATACCCGTCTTTCTTGCGCTTTTCCATCGACGCTTCGGACGTCTTGTCGTCCATGCGGGTGGCGCCGCGTTCGCTCACGTCGGCGGCCAGCGTTTCGATCACCACATCGGCAGCGTCGGCGGCGAGGCTGTCAACGGGGCAGGTGCAGGTGATGTCGCCCACGGTGCGGAAACGCACGTCGCGCACTTCCACTTGTTCGCCGTCGCGCGGCGGGGTGAGTGGGGTCACCGGCACCAGCAGCCCGCGGCGCTCGACCACTTCGCGCTTGTGCGTGTAGTAGATCGAGGGCAGGGCGATGTTTTCGCGCTCGATGTACTGCCACACGTCAAGCTCGGTCCAGTTCGAGATCGGGAACACGCGGAAGTGTTCGCCGTGCGCGAGGCGCGTGTTGAAAAGCGTCCACAGCTCCGGGCGCTGGTCCTTCGGCTGCCATTGGCCGAAACTGTCGCGGTGCGAAAAGATGCGTTCCTTGGCGCGCGCCTTTTCTTCGTCGCGGCGGGCACCGCCGATCAGCGCGTCGAAGCGGAACTCCTCGATGGCTTCGAGCAGCGTCACCGACTGGTGCACGTTGCGCGATTCGTCCGGATGAGCGAGGCGCACGGTGCCGCGCTTCATCGAATCCTCGACGTTGCGCACGATCAGTTCCGCACCCAGTTCCTTGGCGCGTGCATCACGGAAGTCGGTCACTTCGGGGAAGTTGTGGCCGGTGTCGATCATCAGCAGCGGATAGGGAATGCGGCCGACGCCGAAAGCCTTTTCCGCGCACTTGAGCAGCACCAGTGAATCCTTGCCGCCCGAAAACAGCAGCGTCGGCCGTTCGAAGGAGGCTGCGACTTCGCGCAGGATGAAGATGGTTTCTTCTTCCAGTGCGTCGAGTTGCGTGTTGGACAGGCGCGCGAGCGACTGCGAGGTTTGCAGCAGCAGGTCGTGTTCGGTGCGGGCGTTCATGAAGCGGGGTTCAGTTCGGGATGACACGGATAGGGATGGCGCGGTTGGGCAATGGCGAAACGGCGGACAGCGGTTCGAAAGCCGCTGGCTCCTCAGCCTCATGGCTGCCGTCGGCGGTCACGTGCAGGCCGCATTCCTTGGCGCTTTCCTGCTCCCACCACCAGCGGCCGGAGCGGAAGTCTTCGCCCAGCGTCACGGCGCGAGTGCACGGCGCGCAGCCGATGCTCGGGTAGAACTGGTCGTGCAGCGTGTTGTAGGGCACGCCGTAGGTGGCGATGTAGTGCCAGACGTCGCCCCAGGTCCAGCGCGCCAGCGGGTTGACCTTGACACGCTCGGGCTGCTGCTCGATGAATTCGACTTCGGCACGCGCGCCGGATTGCTCGCGGCGCAGGCCGGTGATCCACGCGCGCTTGCCGGCCAATGCGCGATCCAGCGGCTCCATCTTGCGGATGTGGCAACAGGCCTTGCGCAATTCCAGGCTGCGGTACATCGCTTCCTCGCCGTTTTCGGCAACGAAGCCGGTGGCCGCTTCCTCGACCGGGCGATAGACATCGACCTCGCGGCCATAGTGCTTTTGGAGCGCTTCGAGCAGGCCCAGCGTTTCAGCGTGCAGCTTGCCGGTCTCGAGCACGAAGATGCCGCTTGGCACCTGGAAGCGATGCAGGATGTCCGTCACGACCATGTCCTCGGCGCCCAGGCTGGATGCCTGCGTGATCGGCGTGAACTCGGTCGCCGCACCGCGCAGCAAGGCCACGCTCTCGGCGAGCTTGGCTTCGAAATCGGCGGAGGGTTTGGCGTAGAGCGAAATGGCGTTCATGAAAGGCGGGCTCAAGCGGCCGCTTCGTCGCGATGGCGGAACAGCGGGCTGGCCTGCACGTCGCCTTGGTAGAAGTCGCCGAAGCGGTCGAACTGGCGCTGGGCATCGGAAGCGTCCACGCCTTCCTTGAGAACCGCACTCGAAAAGCCGCTGCGTTGCATCTGCACCAGTTGGTCGATCAGCACATCCCCGGTGGCGCGGATATCGCCCTTGAAGCCCAGGCGTCGGCGCAACAGGTAGGCCTGGCTGAACGCTCGGCCATCCGTGAATTTCGGGAAGATCAGGTCGATGCGCTCCACGTCGTCGAGGCAGACCTCGATGGCCAGCGGGTCGGCATCGTTCGGCAACTGCAGAACGCTGGGGTCTCCGTTGTCCACGTGGTCTTCCGCTGCAATCAGGTTGAGTTTCCTGTTCATGCGGCCTCCTCGAACTTGAAGCGTGCGCCGTTGGCTGCGACCTTGAACGGGTCGGGACCCACGCGGCGCAGCGTCTCGATGAAGCTTTCTCCGGGCTGGCGCGTGTCGCGGTAGGTATTGAGCACGGCCTCGATCACGCCCGGCACTTCCGCGGCCGAGAATGAAGGGCCGACCACCTTGCCGGGCTGCGCCGGACCGTTGCGGGCGGCGCCGTCGGAGCCGCCAAGCGTGATCTGGTACCACTCCTTGCCGTCCTTGTCGACGCCGAGGATGCCGATGTGGCCGCTGTGGTGGTGTCCGCAGGAGTTGATGCAGCCGCTGATGTGCAGGTCGATCTCCCCCAGGTCGTCGAGCTCGTCGAGGTCCTGGTAGCGCTCGGTGATGGCCGCTGCGATCGGGATCGAGCGCGCGTTGGCCAATGAGCAGAAATCGCCGCCGGGGCACGAGATCATGTCGGTCAGCAGATGGATGTTCGGGCTGGCAAAGCCGGCCTCGCGCACGGCGAGCCAGAGCGCGTGCAGATCTTCCGCGTGCACCCAAGGCAGCAGAAGGTTCTGCTCGTGCGTGACACGGGCCTCGCCGGCGCTGAAACGGTCTGCGAGCTGGGCAGCGGCTTCGAGCTGGCTGGCCGACGCGTCGCCCGGCGCCTGGCCGAGCCGCTTGAACGACAGCGTGACGGCGCGCAGCGACGGGTTCCGGTGCGGTGCGACGTTGCGCTGCATCCAGCGCGCGAACTGGGGGTCCTCGGCGGCTTGGGCGCGCAGCTCGGCGTGGGTCGCCTCGGCGCTGCGGAACACGCGGGTGGCGAGCGTCGGCGGCACGAAGCTCGCGGTCACGCGGTCGAGTTCTTCCTGTGTGATGGTGTGCGGCGCGCCGTCGTGTTCGATGATCTGCCTGTACTCGGCCTCGACGTCGTCGATGTAGCGCTGGCCTTCGGCCTTCACGAGGATCTTGATGCGTGCCTTCCAGAGGTTGTCTCGCCGGCCGTAGCGGTTATAGACCCGGATCACTGCTTCCAGGTAGTTCATGAGCTGATTCCACGGCAGAAACTCGCGCACCACGGTGCCGATGATCGGCGTGCGGCCCATGCCGCCGCCGACCTTGACACGAAAACCGAGTTCGCCCGCGTCGTTCTTGTGCAGTTGCAGGCCGACGTCATACCAGCCGCTGGCGACGCGGTCCTCGATGGCGCCGGTCACGGCGATCTTGAACTTGCGCGGAAGGAAGGCGAATTCGGGGTGCAGCGTGCTCCACTGCCGCATGATCTCGGCGAAGGGGCGCGGATCGGCGATCTCGTCGCTCGCGATGCCGGCGAGCTCGTCGCTCGTGATGTTGCGGATGCAATTGCCGCTGGTCTGGATGCCGTGCATGTCTACCGTGGCCAGCAGATCCATCACGTCGGCCGACTTGGAGAGCGGGATCCAGTTGTACTGCACGTTCGTTCGCGTCGTGAAGTGCGCGTAGTGCGTCGGAAGCCGGACGCTGCCGAGCTTGCCCTGCACCTCGTTCGCGTGCCGGTAGAGCTCGGCGTCGGGAGCGTCGTATTCCCGCGCGATCTTCGCCAGCACCCGCAATCGCGCGCTGGAAAGCTCGCCGTACGGTACGGCCACGCGAAGCATCGGTGCGTAACGCTGCACATACCAGCCGTTCTGCAGGCGCAGCGGACGGAACTGGTCTTCGGCGAGCTTGCCTGCCTGCCAACGTTCGAGCTGGTCGCGGAACTGCGCCGCGCGCTGACGCACGAACTGGCGGTCGAAGTCTGTGTATTGGTACATCGTGTGATCTGTGTGGCTGTAAAGGCGGTGCGTCCACACCCCGCCAATGCGATCGAGGAATGTAGAAGCGAGCCTTATGGAAACAAACTATTTTTTGGTTCGCGCCTTATGCGGATAAGCTTATTCGCCAGCAACCATGCGGGTTTGCGGGCGATTGATTGCTTATTCCGGATAAGGCGGCGGCGCTGTGGACCGCCGCCGTGCACGGCGAAGTCGTGCACGAAACGCGGACGATTCTAGGAAAGGCGGCGAGCTTGCGCTCGCGCGTGGCGCGGCGTTGCTAGAGAACGAAGCGCGTGACGCTGATGTAGTGGCTCAGCGTGCCGCCCAGCACGAAGAGGTGCCACATGCCGTGCGCATGGCGCCAGCCGCGCGGGTTGCGATAGAAGATCGTGCCCGCCGAGTAGAGGCCCGCACCGGCCAGCAGCCAGGCCAGTCCTCCGGCGTCGAGCCGCTCGATCAGCGGTGCGGCGGCCAGGACGCCGAGCCAACCCATGCCCATGTAGAGCAGCAGCGACGGCTTCGGCGCTTCGCCCGGGCGGAGTTCGCGCCCGATGCCCAGCAGCGCCACGGTCCAGATGCTGGCCAGCAAAGCCCAGCCCCATGCCCCTTGCAGCGTGACGAGCGCGAAGGGCGTGTAGCTGCCGGCGATGAGCAGGTAGATCGCGCAATGGTCCATCCGCTGCCAGAACAGCTTCATCCGGCCACGCGTGCTGTGGAAAAGCGTCGACGCCGCGTACAGCGTGATCATTGAAACGCCGAAGACAAGGGCGCTGGCTGTCTTGGCCGGATCAGCGGTCGGCACCGTCTTGGCGAGCAGCGCGGCGGAACCGGCCGTCGCGAGGAGGAGCCCGAGGAGGTGGCTATAGCCGTTGAAGCGTTCACCGATGTACATGGTCGCCGCCAAAGTTCATGGATGTGTCGAGTGGGCCGGGGAATTGCTGCACTGTGACGACATGAGACACCTATTTACGTTTTTACACATCTACCGTTGGTGCTGGCGAATTGGCCGGTCGCGGCTGCGGCACGACGAACGCCTCCAACCATTGGAAGGGGAGCTTGGGGAGTGCGTATGGCCTCCGGCCTCCTTCGAATGAAGGTAGCGTTTCGTGCGATTTGTCCGTGTAGGAACCCCTTGGCGCCGCAACGACGCGAGGGCACTGGTCGCCGAACTCGAAGCGCGGCTCGCCGAAGCGAAGGCCGCGGTCAAGCCCGCCTGAATCAGCAGCAGCGTCCGGTCCCTTGCCCGTACCTGCGCTCGATGACTCGCGCGCAGTATTCATTGCGCGTCAACACCGGCGCGCCGGGGTGCGTGGCTTCGGCGTGCGCGAGATAGCGCTCATAGTCCGGCATGCCGAAGACTTGCCGGCACACCGAGCAGACGCTGCGCATGCTGCGTCCCAGCCAGCGCTCGGTATCGGGAACAGGTGTTGCCTGCGCCGTCACGGCATCGCTCCTTGCGCGCCGGAGAACGGCGGGATCTCCTGCGCCGTCGGCTTCGACTGCTTCAGCGCCTGCATGCAGATCTTGGCCGCGAAGACGCACATCGCGACCACGAGCAGCACGAAGAAGCCGCACACCACCGCGTCAAGGTAGTTGTTGAAGGCGACCCGCTGCATCTCCTCGATCGACTTGGCTGGCGCGATCACCGTCCCCTGCGCGGCCGCATCGCCGAACTTGCGCGCCAGCGCGACGAAGCCGATGGCGGGGTCGGGATGGAAGATCTTCTGCACGCCTGCAGTCAGCGTGGTGATGAGCAGCCATGCCGTGGGCACCAAGGTCACCCACACGTAGCGCTGCCGCTTCATCTTCACGAGCACGCTGGTGCACAGCAGCAGCGCGATTCCGGCGAGCATCTGGTTGCCCACGCCGAACAACTGCCACAGCGTGTTGATGCCGCCCAGCGGATCGACCACGCCCTGGTACAGGAAGTACCCCCACATCGCGACGCACAGCGCCGTGGCGACGAGGTTGGCGGGCAGGAATTCGGTGTTGCCGAGCGGCTTGTAGACGTGGCCCAGCATGTCCTGGATCATGAAGCGCCCGACGCGCGTGCCGGCATCGACTGCCGTGAGAATGAACAGCGCCTCGAACAGGATCGCAAAGTGGTACCAGAAGGCTTCCATCGACTTCCCGCCGAAGGCCTGCCCAAGAATCTGCGCCATGCCGACCGCGAGCGTGGGTGCGCCGCCGGCGCGCGAGAGGATGCTGGTCTCGCCGATGTCCTTCGCGGTCTGCGTGATGAGTTCCGGCGTGATCGTGAAGCCCCAGCTCGAGATGACCTGCGCGGCGTTGGCGGCGGTCGTCCCGATCACCGCGGCGGGTGCATTCATCGCGAAGTAGATGCCCGGGTCGAGCACGCTCGCGGCGGTGAGTGCCATCACGGCGACGAAGGATTCGGCCAGCATGCCGCCGAAGCCGATGAAGCGCATGTGCGATTCCTTCTCGACCATCTTCGGCGTCGTGCCCGACGAGATCAACGCATGGAAGCCCGAGACCGAACCGCACGCGATCGTGATGAAAAGGAAGGGGAACAGCTTGCCCGAGAACACCGGTCCGGTGCCGTCGATGAAGCGCGTGGTGGCCGGCATCGACAGCAGCGGCGCGACGTAGTAGATGCCGAGCGCGAGCGCGACGATGGTGCCGATCTTGAGGAAGGTGCTCAGGTAGTCGCGCGGCGCCAGCATCAGCCAGACGGGCAGGCTGGCGGCGATCGCGCCGTAGATGATCAGCGCCCAGGCGAGCTGCGTGCCGTTGAGGGTGAACATCGGCCCCCATGTCGGATCGCCGGCCACGGTGCGGCCCAGAAAGATCGACAGCAGCAGCAGCACCACGCCGAAGGCGGAAGCCTCGCCCACGCGCCCCGGCCGGATGACGCGCATGTACAGACCCATCAGCAGTGCAATCGGGATCGTCGCAAAGATGGTGAACAGGCCCCAGGGGCTTCCCGTGAGCGCCTTGACGACGATCAGCGCCAGCACCGCGAGGATGATGATCATGATCGCCAGGACACCGATGAGCGCCAGAGTGCCAGGAACGGGACCGAGCTCCATCTTGATCATCTCGCCCAGTGACTTGCCGTCGCGCCGCACGGAGGCGAAGAGCACGATGAAGTCCTGCACCGCCCCGGCCACGACCACGCCCGCGAGGATCCAGATCGTGCCGGGAAGGAAACCCATCTGCACGGCGAGTACCGGCCCGACCAGCGGCCCCGCACCCGCGATGGCCGCGAAATGATGGCCGTACAGCACCCACTTGTTGGTGGGCACGTAGTCCATCCCGTCGTTGTGGCGGATGGCCGGCGTCGGCCGCGAATCGTCGAGGCGCAGGACCTTGTCCGCGATGAACTTGCTGTAGAAGCGATAGGCGATGAAGTAGACGCAGAGGGCTGCCGTGACCAGCCACACCGCATTGACGCTTTCCCCGCGGCCCAGCGCCAGTGCGGCGAAGGAGAACGCTCCCAGGATGGCGACGGCTGACCAGACCAGGAGGGATATGAGCTTGTTCATCGCGCAGTCCTCTCAGCAAAAGACGTCCGGATTTCGCGTCAGACGACCTTCACGTTGATGTCGTAAAGGCCGTCGATGTGCCCCGTCATCACGTCGCCCGGCACCACCGGCCCGACGTTTTCGGGCGTTCCCGAATAGACGATGTCACCCGGGAATAGTTCGTTGTACATCGACAGGTTCGCGATCTGTTCGGCCACGCTCCAGATCATCCGAGACAGGTCGCTCGACTGCTTCGTTTGCCCGTTCACCTTGAGCCAGATGGCGCCCTTGCTGAAGTGCCCGACCTGGCTGACCGGATGCAGATGGCTCACCACCGCCGAATGGTCGAATGACTTGCCGATTTCCCAGGGCTTCTTCTCGTTCGCCATGGCATTCTGGAGGTCACGGCGGGTCATGTCCAGACCGACGGCGTAGGCGAAGACGCAATCCAGCGCCTTGTTGGCGGGGATGTTCCGGCCGCCCTTGCTGAGCGCGGCGACGAGTTCGACCTCGTAGTGGTAGTTCTTGGTGACCGGTGGATAGGGATGATCGATCGTCACGTCCTTCGGGGCCAGTTGCACGGCATCGTTCGGCTTCTGGAAGAAGAAGGGTGGTTCGCGGGTCGGGTCCGACCCGCGCTCGATCGCATGCGCGGCGTAATTCCGTCCAATGCAATAGATGCGGCGCACCGGAAAGGACTGGTCGCTGCCCACGACCGGGATGGTGGACCCGGCAATGGAAAACATGGGCTTCTTCGCGCCTGGCGCGCCAGCCGTCGAGGCACAGCCGGAAAGCGCTCCTGCCGCCATCGCGGCGGTGGAGAGTTGCAGCATGGCTCGGCGATTCGTTGCGGTCATCTAAGGAGTCTCCTTGTTACTTTTCGAGGGGAGTCGATCATCCCGCCTCGCTGATCGGGGTGCAACGCGAGCAAGTACGTAGCCCGTTGCCTATCGGACTGATCGGCTACGGCCTAAGCGATATGGACCTACAGCGGCGCGCGTAATACATAAGTAGTCTGAAAACTTGAGCTGAACGCAGGAAACCGACGTGCCGCAAGTCCAACGACGCGAAATGACGACGCTGTACCAGGCGGTCGTTTGCAGCCGCCTGGGCGTGGAGGCGGCGCGCGGAGAACTGATCGAGGCGCTCGGCGACTGGTTGTGCGGAAGCGGGACCCCGCCTGGCCTGCCGGAAATCGAGGCGCTGGCGCGCCTCACCGCAGCGCAGGAGAAGGCAGAGGCCGAGTACGCGCGGCACGTCGCGGTGCTGTCCAACGCATTGGTCGCGCGCTTGCGGCGCGCCTGACAGCTTCCGGCAGCTCAGAACGAGCCAACGGTCGAGCCGAGCACGATGACGGCGACCAGCGCCAACAGCGCGCCGACGATGCCGACCATCACGATGTCGAAGTAGCTTTCGCGGTGTCCCTGGCCGCACACGGCGAGCAGAGTGACGACCGCGCCGTTGTGCGGCAGGCTGTCGAGCGTGCCCGCGCCGATCACGGCGACCCGGTGCATCAGTGCGGGATCCAGGCCGGTCGTGGCGGCCAACTGCATGAAGGTGCCGCCCAGCGCGTCGAGTGCGATGGTCAGGCCGCCCGACGCCGAGCCGGTGAGCGCTGCGAGGATGTTGGTCGACACGGCCAGCGACACCAGCGGGCCACCCCCGATTCCCAGCACCCAGTCGCGCACCATTTCGAAAGCAGGCATCGCCGCGACGACCGCGCCGAAGCCCACGAGGCTGGCCACGCTCACCACCGGCAACACGGCAGCGTTGGCGCCGGCGTCGACCGTGCCACGCAGCGATGGCAGGCGTTTCCAGTTCAGCGCGATCAGCACGACGATGGCCACCGTGAGCGCGACCAGCACCGCCCACACGCCCCCGACGTTCGCCAGCGTGATGCCGCCGAACCGCGGTTCGGACAGGAAGTCGGTATCCATGCGCGGCAACACGACCAGCGCCATCAGCAGATTGACCAGCACAACGACCACGAGCGGCAGCAGCGCGACGACGACGCCGGGCTGTCCCGTGCCATGCGCGCCGTGCGCGATCTCTGCCGGATCGAAACTGCCGGACGTGGTTGCACGTTCGCGTACCACAGGGTCGTCGGCTGCGCTGACGTGCTTGTCGACGGTGACCGTGCCGAAACTCTCGCCGGCTCGGCGTGCGGAGCCCTCGGCGCGGCGCAGCCACCACATGCCGAATCCGAGCATGATCGCGGCGGCGATGAGACCCAGTCCCGGTGCGGCAAAGGCCGTCGTGCCGAAGAAGGGCATTGGAATCGCGTTCTGGATGGCCGGCGTGCCCGGCAGGGCCGACATCGTGAAGGTGGACGTCCCCAGCGCGATGGCCGCCGGCATGAGACGCCCCGGAATGTCGGCGGCGCGGAACAGCGCCTGCGCCATCGGCGCCAGCACGAAGAAGGCGACGAAGAGGCTGACGCCGCCGTAGGTCACCATTGCACCGGCCAGCACGACGGCGAGCATCGCGCGCTTCGGGCCCAGCTTTTCAGTCATGAAGCGCGCGATGGTCTGCACCGAGCCGCTGTCGTCCATCAGCTTGCCGAAGATCGCGCCGAGCAGGAAGAGGGGGAAGAACTGCGCCAGGAAGCCGGCCGCCGAGGTCATGAAGGTCTGCGTCCAATGCGCAAGCAATGGCTCGCCGGCGAACAGCGCGGCGATGAGGGCCGCCATCGGCGCCAGGACGAGAACGCTCCAGCCTCGGTACGAGAGCCAGATCAGCAGCCCGAGGCCGACGAAGATTCCTGCGAGTCCCATGGCTTCAGACTCCTTCGAGCAGGGCGTCGAGATCGAGCGTCGAACGTTTGCCGACATTGCCTGCGTGCGCGTCGATGAACGCAGTCGCCGCGACGCGGCCTTCGTCGCGCAGCTTGCAGAGGAATGCCCACTCGGCAATCATCTTGGACGAATAGCCGAGCTCGAGCATCGCGTCCGTGGCGATGCGGTGGATGCGCATGCGCGCCCAGGCCGCGCCTTCGCCATGCCCGGGGTCTGCCACCTGATGCAGCATCGCGATCATGCGCAGTTCCTTCAACAGGGGCGAGTTGAACGAGATCTCGTTGAGGCGGTTGTTGATCTCCTGCGCGCTGCGCGGAACGCCGGGACGCTCGACCGGATTGATCTGCACGAGGATGGTGTCGCTCGCCTTGCATTCGCGAATCAGCGGCGTCATCGTCGGGTTGCCGGCGTAGCCGCCGTCCCAGTAGGGATCGCCGTCGATCTCGACCGCATGGAACATCGAGGGCAGGCAGGCAGACGCCAGCAGCACGTCGGGGGTGATCTCTGCGTTGCGGAACACCCGGCCGCGGCCCGTTCGCACATTGGTCGCAGTCACGAACAGCTTGATCGGTGACGATGCCAGCCGCTCGAAGTCGATCAGGTCGGCCAGGATGCCGCGCAGGGGATTCGTGCCCTGCGGATTGAGGTCGTAGGGCGACCATAGTCGGGTGGCCATGTCGACTGCCATGAAGACCGGCGAATTGTCGAGCGTCCACTGGCCGCTCATCATCTCCATCCAACCGCGGCGGAAAGGACTGAACCGGGCTGCTTCTGAGACGCCTCGCCAGAAGTTCTCGAGCGATTCGCGCGCGCCCTCGGCGCCAGCCCGTGCGTGGCCGCAGGCCGTCACCGCCGCGTTCATGGCGCCGGCCGACGTACCCGAGATGCCGTCGATTCGAAACCATGGCTCTTCGAGCAGGCGGTCGAGCACGCCCCAGGTGAACGCGCCATGAGAACCGCCGCCTTGCAGCGCGAGGTCGATGGGAAGTGTTTTCAAGGTGGACCTCCAGAAGGCGTTGCCTACGTTGTAGAGCCAAGCAATGCCCGCGCCAGCTTGCAAGGGATGAATCGATCCATCCTATCCCGGGCGGATGGTCGAGCTCAAGCGAACAGAGTGCTGGTCGACATGCGCGAGATGTGATACGGGATGCATCTTCGCCGCAACGGGTGACACGCAGACCCCTTTGCACCATTGGGCAATTGCCGGCTTGGCACTTTGAAGCGACATTAGCGATTCACAACAGTTCCGTGCCGGGTCCTTCCGGATGTTGATCGTACGGATTCCCCCGGGGCAGGAGGAAAGCGATCGATGAGATTTGCTTCTCATGAAATGGCCTTGCGCCAGTTGGGCGTTGCCAAGACCGGCGTCCGCGGACTTCCCGTAGCGGTGCTTGCCTTGGCATTGCTTTCGGGCTGCTCGAAGACGGCGCCCGAAAAAGCAGCTCCGCCCCCGATCGATGTTTCGATACAGAACGTCCAGGCGCAAACGGTGCCCGTGGTCTTCGAGTTCGTCGGCCAGACCGAAAGCTCCCAACAAGTCGAGATCCGCGCGCGCGTCAACGGTTTTCTCGAGAAGAGGGTCTACACCGAAGGCTCTTTCGTCGAACCGGGGCAGGTGCTGTTCAGGATGGACACCAAGCCCTTCGAGGCCAACCTGAAGGCCGCGAAAGCCGAGCTGGCGCAGCAACAGGCGAGACTGGACACCGCTCTCGCCAACCTCAAGCGCGTGAAGCCGCTGGTCGAAGACAACGCCCTGGCCATCAAGGACCTCGACGATGCCACGGGGCAGGAACAGGCAGCCGCCGCCGCGGTGGAAGCCGCCGCCGCCAAGGTCACTGACTCGATGCTGAATCTCGGCTACACGACGATCACGTCGCCGGTCAGCGGCCAGTCATCCTTTGCGAAGGTCCAGGATGGCGCCTATGTCAACGCCGCGAACAGCCTCCTGACCTACGTCGCCAAGCTCGATCCGATGCGCGTGAATTTCAGTCTCTCCGAGAATGAATCGCTGCGCGTACAGGACGAACTCGCCAAGGGAAAGCTCATCAGGGCGCCTCACGATGACTATGCCGTCGCGCTGGTGCTGGCCGATGGATCTGTCTTCCCGGCGCAGGGACGCATCACCTTTGCCGATGCCGCGTTCAGCCAGGAAACCGGCACCTTCCTGCTGCGCGCGGAATTGCCCAACCCCAAGGGCGAGTTGAAGCCCGGGCAGTTCGTGCGGGTCAAGGTCTACGGCTTCACACGGCCGAATTCCATCGTCATCCCGCAGCGAGCAGTGCAGCAGAGTCCGCGCGGCGAGTACGTCTGGGTCGTCGACGGCGAAAGCAAGGCCAGCATGCGTCCCGTGACCGTCGGTGACTGGATGGGCGATCAATGGCTCGTGACCGGCGGCCTCAAGGATGGCGAGCACGTGGTGGTCGATGGCTTCATGCGACTTGCGCCGGGCACGCCCGTGCAGGCCAAGGAGGTTCCGGCCGAACCCTTGCCCGATGTCAAGACGTTGACGCGGCCTGCCGGGCCCGTGCCGCCGGGTGCGATCGCAGCCGCGGCCGGCGCGCTGCCGGAATCGAAGCGGGGCGCTCCCGCAACGACGCCTCCGCCGGGCAGCGACAACAAGGACGCCGTGTACTTCGATCGCGGTCGCACCGCGCTCGACGCGACCGGCCAGGCGCGTCTGGTGGCCGTGGTCGCAGCCCTCAAGGCGAAACCTGAATTGCGCGTCGTTCTCCAGGGCTACGTCGACGCGACCGGAGATGCGCAGCGCAACGCCGCACTCGCCAAGCAGCGCGCGGAGTCGGTGCGCGACACGCTGCTGGCTGCCGGCGTGCCGGCCGATCGCATCGTGCTGCAGAAGCCTGCCAACATCGTGGGCGGCGAATCGCCCGCGCTGGCACGGCGTGTGGATGTCGTGCTGGCGGAGGCCCGATGAAGTTCGCGCACTTCTTCATCGACCGGCCCATCTTCGCCTCCGTCATCTCGATCATCCTGGTGCTTGCCGGGGTGGTTGCGATGCTGAACCTGCCGATTGCGCAGTTTCCCGACATCACGCCGCCGCAGATCTCCGTGAGCGCCACCTACCCGGGCGCGAGCGCGGCCGTGGTGTCGGAGAACGTGGCCGCGCCCATCGAGCAGCAGGTCAACGGCGCCGACCGCATGATGTACATGAACTCGACGTCGAGCTCGACGGGGAACGTGACGCTGTCGGTCTTCTTCGAGATCGGCACTGATCCTTCGCTGGCCCAGGTCGACGTGCAGAACCGCGTGAACCTTGCGCTGCCGACCTTGCCTTCGGCGGTGAGCCAGCAGGGCGTGAGCGTGCAGAAGAAGTCGCAGGCCTTCATGATGATCGTGGCGATCTATTCGCCCGACGACAGCCAGGACCCGACCTTCATCGCGAACTACGCCAACATCAATGTGCTGGATGCGATCAAGCGCATTCCGGGCGCGAACCAGAGTTCGATCTTTGGGTCGCCGGACTACGCGATGCGCCTTTGGCTCAAGCCGGACCGGATGGCCAGCCTGAGCATGACGGCGACCGACGTGCAGCAGGCCGTCGCCGCGCAGAACCAGCAGTACGCCGCCGGCCGTCTCGGCGCGTCGCCCACGTCGACGCCGGTGCAGCAGACCATTCCGGTCGCGACCTCCGGCCGGATGACGGAGCCCTCGCAATTCGACAACATCATCCTGCGCGCGCAGCCAGGGACCGGCGCCATCGTGCGCGTGAAGGACATCGGCCGCTCGGAGCTCGGCTCCAAGGACTATTCGATCCGCTCCAAGTACAACGGCAAGACGGCGACGCTGATCGCGATCTACCAGCAGCCTGGCGCGAACGCGCTGCAGGTCGCGACCAACGTGCGCACACTGCTGCAGGAGATGAGGAAGACCTTCCCCACCGGGCTGGACTACGACATCGCGCTGGACACGACCGACTTCGTGCGCGAGTCGATCAACGAGGTGGTGCACACCTTCATCGAGGCCGTCGTGCTGGTGGTGATCGTCGTCTTTGTCTTCCTGCAAAGCTTTCGCGCGACGCTGGTGCCCATCCTGGCGGTGCCGGTCTCGATCCTCGGCGCGTTCATCGGCATGACGGCAATGGGCTTCTCGATCAACATGCTGACCTTGTTCGGCATGGTGCTGGCGATCGGGATCGTGGTGGACGACGCGATCGTCGTCGTCGAGAACGTCGAGCGCAACATGGCCGAATTCGGCCTGTCGCCCAAGGAGGCGGCCAAGCGCGCGATGGACGAGGTCAGCGGGCCGGTGGTCGCGATCGTGCTGGTGCTGTGCGCGGTGTTCGTTCCGGTGGCGTTCCTCTCGGGCATCACCGGCCAGCTCTACAAGCAGTTCGCGATCACGATTGCGGTGTCGGTGGTGCTGTCGGGGCTGGTGGCGCTGACGCTGTCGCCTGCGCTGGCCGCGATCCTGCTGAAGCCGCCGAAGCAGGGCGAGCACGAGAAGAAGGGTTTCTTCGGCTGGTTCAACCGGCGCTTCGAGCGCCTGACCGACGGCTACACATCCAGTACGCGACTGGCCATCCGGCGAGTGGGCATGTCGGTGGTGCTGATCGCCGGCATGGTGGCCATCATGCTGGGCCTGTTCAAGCACGTGCCGACGACCTTCCTTCCAGTGGAGGATCAGGGCTACATCTTCACCGCGGTGATCATGCCGGATGCGGCCAGCCTGGACCGCACGTCGGCCGCGACGGACCGCGCGCAGACATGGTTCAGCAAACAGGCGGCGGTGAAGTCGGTGGCGACGGTGCCGGGCTTCAGCCTGATCGATTCGCAGCTCAAGTCCAACGCGGGCGTTCTCTTCGTATCGCTGAAGGGCTTCGCGGAGCGGCAGGCCCCGGACGATCGAGCAGGCGCGCTGATCCGGCGCGCGACCGCGGAGTTCTCGACCTTCCAGGAGGCCATCTTCGTGCCGGTGAACCCGCCTTCGATCCCGGGCCTGGGCACGACGGGCGGCTTCGAGTTCTGGATACAGAGCGAAGGCGACGCGAGCCTGCAGCGGCTCGAGGAAGTGACGCGCGAATTCATCGCCAAGTCGCGCCAGCGCCCCGAGTTGCGGGGGGTCAATTCGACCATCAACACGCGATCGCGCCAGCTGCTCGTCGACGTGGATCGCGACAAGGCCGAGAGTCTCGGCGTGCCCGTGCAGGACGTGTACTCCACGCTGCAGACGCTCTTCGGATCGCTCTATGTCAGCCAGTTCCCGAAGAACAGCCGGTTGTTCCAGGTGATCCTGCAGGCCGAGCCGGACTACCGCACCAAGCCGGAAGACCTGCAGAACATGTTCGTGCGCAATCGCGACGGGCAGATGGTCCCGCTGAAGGCGGTGGCAACCTCGCGCTACGTGACCGGCGCGGACATCGTCACGCGCTTCAACAACTTCACGGCCGCCAAGATCACCGGCGACGCGGCGGAGGGCTACAGCTCGGGCCAGGCGCTCGACGCCATGGAGGCCATCGCCAGGGAGGTCTTGCCGGAGGGCTTCTCGTACGCATGGTCGGGCGAGGCTTATGAAGAACGCAAGGCAGGGTCCACCGCCGGCCTGGTCTTCGCGTTCGCGCTGGTGATGGTGTTCCTCATCCTCGCCGCGCAATACGAGAAGTGGTCTTTGCCTGTCGGCGTGCTCCTGGCGGTGCCCTTCGCGCTGTTCGGTGCCATTGCGGCGATCTGGTTGCGCGGCATCCAGAACGACGTCTATTTCCAGATCGGCCTGACGGTGCTGATCGCGCTGGCCGCCAAGAATGCCATCCTGATCTTCGAGTTCGCCGTCGAATTGCGGCACAAGGAAGGCTTGTCGCCGTACGACGCTGCCGTGGGCGCCGCCCGGCTGCGTCTGCGGCCGATCATCATGACCTCGCTCGCCTTTATCCTGGGCTGTATTCCGCTTGCGATCGCCAGCGGCGCTTCGGCCGCGAGCCGGCAGTCGCTGGGCACCGGGGTGATCGGCGGCATGCTCGGCGCGACGCTGATCGCGATCTTCTTCATCCCGATGTTTTTCTGGGGCCTCGAAACGCTCAGCGATCGCACATCGAAGAAGAAGCCTGCGCCCCATCCGGACGGCGACGTGCCGCCCGCCGAGGGGGAAGGAGCCGCCGATGCGCCGCATTGATATCGACCTTCGCGTTGCAGTGGCGCTGGTTGCAGGACTGCCGCTGGCCGGATGCATGCTCGGGCCGGACTACAAGCGGCCGGCCCTCGATATTCCGACCCAATACAGGGCGACCGCGCCGAAGCCGACTGCCGCAGCCTCAGCGGCAGACGAGGCGTGGTGGCGGCTGTTCGACGATCCGGTCCTCGACGCGTTGATCAGCGAAGGCCTGCGCAACAACCAGGACCTGATCGCGGCCGCTGCACGCGTGGAGCAGTTCTACGGCGCGCTCGGCACGACCCGGTCGCCGCTGTTCCCGCAGGTCGGCGCCGACGTGAACGGAAGCCGCACGCGCGCCAGCGAGCGGACGATTACGCCCGCTCCTTCGATCAATCCGTACAACGCCGTTCAGGCAACGCTGCTTGCAAGCTGGGAGATCGATCTCTTCGGCCGCACGCGACGGCTGACCGAGGCCGCGACGGCCGACCTGCAGTCCAGCGAGGCATTCCGGCGCGGGACCGTGGTGTCGATCGTCGCCGCGATCACGACGGGCTACGTGAACCTTCGGGAGCAGGATCGCGAACTGGAGGTCTCGCGCGAGACGCTGGGGCTGCGCAAGGATGCGTTGGACTTGTTCGAACGACGCTTCAAGGGCGGCGTCGTGTCGGATGTCGAAGTGAGCCAGGCCCGCTCCGAGTACGCCTCCGCGCTGCGGACCATCCCCTTGCTCCAACAGGCCATCGGGCAGCAGGAGAATGCGCTGTCGAATCTCATCGGCCGGAATCCCGGACCTGTTGCGCGCGGGAAGGCGGTCAACGACATGTCGCTGCCGATCGTCCCTGCCGGCTTGCCTTCCGATCTGCTGGAGCGGCGGCCGGACATCCTGGAGGCGGAACAGCAGATGGTGGCGGCCAATGCGCGCATCGGCGCGGCCAAGGCGGCCTACTTTCCGACGATTTCGCTGACCGGCGCATTCGGACAGGCGAGCCGCTCGCTGTCAGACCTGTGGGAAGGGCCATCGCGCCTGTGGACCTACGGCGCTGACATCTCGATGCCGATCTTCACGGCGGGCGCCATCGCGGGCCAGGTGCAGAGCGCCGAGGCGGTGCAGCGCCAGTCGGTCGCGCAATACACGAAGGTGGTGCAGGCCGCCTTCAGCGAGACCGACAACGCGCTCACCGGCATCACGACATCGCGGCAGGCGCTCGACGCGCAAATGCAGCAGGTCGCCGCGCTGGCCAACTATGCGCGCCTTGCGCGCAAGCGATTCGAGGGCGGCTACACCAGCTATCTCGAAGTGCTCGATGCCGATCGCAATCTGTTCAGCGCGCGGCTGGAGCTTGCTCGACAGCAGGGCAGTGTGCTGCTGCAATCGGCAGCGCTCTACAAGGCGCTCGGTGGCGGCTGGATCGACGTTGCGGACCAGGGAGCGCCGCAGCCGGGTGTTCGCCTGAGCGAGCGGCCGCCGATCTTTCCGTGACGCGGCTCTCCGTTCCAAGGGGTCAGCAAGAGACGCGCCGCACCACGACCGAAGCGTCCAGTCCCTCGTAAGCCCCGGGTTCGCCGTACCAGGTGCCGGAGATGGGGGCCGCCAGCGCAGGATCGCGCGCGACGCCGACGCGAATCAATTGGCTGCTGCCCATGAAGTTGTTGGTCGGATCGAAGGCCACCCAGCCTGCACCCGGCAGATAGGCCTGCAGCCATGCGTGCGTGCTTCCCGCGCCGGTGACGGAGCCATCATCGGCCGCTTCGTTGGCTGTATCGAGCGCGGCGTCGTACAGATAACCCGTGACGAAGCGCGTGGCGATGCCCAGGCGACGCGCGGCTTCCATCATCAGCAACGCATAGTCACGGCAACTGCCGCTGCCGAGCGCGAGGGTCTGGAGCGGCGTCTGCGTGCCTTCCTCGTCACGAGCGGCATAGGTCAGGCTCTGGGCGATATGCGCGTTCATGCGCTTGAGCACGTCGAAGGTGCCGTTGGGCGCATCACTGTGGAGGAACTGGTGAGCCCAACGGATCAGCGTGCCGTCGGGATCGTCGTGATGCGGGCGCAGGTAGCGCTCGAGATCGAAGCGGTCCTCCACCGAATAGGCGAAGGGGAGGACCAGGGCCGCCGGGTCGAGATCGAGCATGCCGACAGTGGCGGGCACATGCTCGATCGTGAAGCGGCAGACGATGCGCAGCTCAGTGGCTTCGCCCAGCGGGTACACAAGCGCGACCGAGTTGGAATGAGGGTCCAGGATCATCCGGATGTTGGCCGTCGGACTCACCTGCAGGTCGGTCGCGAGCACGCGCAGGTCGTGGCTTTCGCGGGGCCTGAACATCACGCGATGCAGACCGAAGGTGACCGGCGTCTTGTACCGGTAGACGGTGGTGTGGGTGACGTCGTATTGGATGGCCATGGCGGATTGTCCTGCGTGCGGAGAAATTGCTATATGGCGCTGGCCAATCCCCGAGGCGCCGCGGGCTGCGCTCGCTGGGTATCGAGCGCGCTCGCGAGCTTCGCCGGCAACGGCAGGGGTTCGCCGTGCCAGCGTGCGGCGAGCAGTTCGGCGCACAGCGCGGCGAAGGTCATTCCGCGCGATCCCAACGCCGTGCAGAGCCACGCGCTGTCCTCGGCCGTCGCGTCGATCGGACCGACCAGCGGACGCCGATCGCCGGAGGCGCAGCGCACGCCGGCCCATGCCTGCACGTCACCCGCGGCGAACGCCGCGTCAAGCTGCGCTGCCGCATCGGGATGCAGGCGCTGGAGTCGTTCGAAATTGACTAGCCGCTCGGCCGGCCGCACGGACGGATCGCCGCTGTCGCGGTCGAAGGTCGCGCCAGCGAGCCACAAGTCGCCGGCATCGTCGGGCACGCGGGCGATCAGATGACCGTCACCGTTGACCGGCACACCGGGCAATTGCGCACTGGAAGGCGTGACACCCCAGGCGACCTGACCGCGTACTGGCTGCAGCGGAAGGTCGGGCGCAAAGGCGCGGCTTTCGAAGCCGGCGGCAACCACGACCCGATCGGCTCGCACGAGCGCCGTCCTGCTGTCGTCACGTAGCAACCAACCTGCTTCGACCCGCTCGATGCACGCAACGTGCCGACCCGTTTCAACGCGGATGCCGGGTTGCGCGAGCCAGGCTTCGACCAGCCGCGCCGGCCGTACCCATCCCGCACGTGCATGCCAGAGTGCGAC
Organism: Variovorax sp. 05L425; assembly: GCF_056397705.1. NCBI lineage: Bacteria > Pseudomonadati > Pseudomonadota > Betaproteobacteria > Burkholderiales > Comamonadaceae > Variovorax > Variovorax sp. 05L425. Next base: position 92,715 of record NZ_JBFTNY010000015.1, read on the forward strand.
GGTCTCGGACGGCAGGCCGGCATCGTGGAGTTGTGCCGCTGTCGCGTGCCATGACTCGTTGGGACCTTCTGCAGTCCAGCCGTCAGGCAGGCGGGCATCCGCCATCGCGCGACGTTCGATCACGCCGCTCGCTCGCCAGTCGCGCCCTTCGTCCAACCATTGCGCCAACTGCTGCCACGTCGCGCGAATACCGGCCCGCGTGAGTCGCGAGAGCAGCGCGTCGTCCGGCGACACGTGTGGCGCCAGCATGCCCACCGGCAGTCCCGACGCGCCGGCGGCAGGGTGAGCAACCGTATCGAGCACCGTCACTTCCCACCCGCGCCGCGCCAGACTTGCCGCAACAGCCGCACCGGCCAACCCTGCGCCGATCACCGCGCAATGGCCGGGTGTCGCCGGTGGCAGCGGTGCGGGCCCGCGCCGCCGGACTTCCCATGCCGGTGCAAACACCGCCTGAAGGCAATCGCGCTTGGGCGGCAGACCGGGCGCCTTGGTCACCTCGAAGCCGCATTGCGCCAGCGCCGCGCGCACTGCACTGGCGATGGTCCACGTGGCGGCACGCGTCCCGCGTCGAGCGAAGCGCGAGACCGCCTTGAGCGTCTCCGCCGACCACATCGCCGGATTGCGCTGCGGACTGAAGCCGTCGAGAAAAATGCTGTCCGCTTCGAAGCGCTGGGCGCGCAGCATCGGCTGCACGTCGCCGATGCACAGCGTGAGCAGCACCCGTCCTTCTTCGAGCCAGAGTCGATGGAAGCCCGGCAGCAGCCCGTGCCACTGAGCGGCCAGCTTTTCCGCCAGCGGCATTAGCTCGGGATAGGAGGCGGCGGCCCGCAAGAGATCTTCCCGCGAGACCGGATAGGCCTCGATCGAAACGAAATGCAGCAGGCGAGGCCGCTGCGGATCGGCCCGCCAAGCCTCCCAGGTTGTCAGGAAATTGAGCCCAAACCCGAAGCCAGTTTCGAGAATCCGCCATTGCGGCTGCCCAGCCCATGCCTCGGGCAACCCGCAGCCGCCCAGAAACACATGCCGGGCCTGCGCTGGTGCGCCAGTTTCAGTGTGGTAGATGTCGTCGAACCGCGCGCTACGCGGAATGCCGTCCGCTCGCCAATCGACAGGTTCAGCCATGCGCGGACGAAATCAGCGCCTGCAGCCCAAACCCGGGGCGTGCTTCATTCCGATGGTGGGACGTACCCCTGGGCGACGTCGGCGCCGTCGCCGAAGAAATGCTTTTCCATCTGGCGCGCCAAGTACTGGCGGGCGCGCGCATCAGCCAAATTCAGCCGGTTTTCATTGACCAGCATCGTCTGCTGCTTGAGCCATGCGGCCCAGGCTTCCTTGCTGACTTTTTCCCAGATGCGTTTGCCGAGTTCTCCGGGATAAGGGGGAAAGTCGAGACCTTCAGCCTCTTTGCCGAGCTTGATGCACTGGATCATGCGTGCCATTTGGGTGCCTTTGGGGTGTCTTTAGTTGATTTCGCTATTTAGAACTGAGAACTCGGTTGTTCTCGATTCCATATGCCGTATCCAGAATACGCTGCTTCAGCTTTATGCCATTTACGAGCACTAGACCATGAGCCTTCGCCGCGACTTTATCAAGCTTTCCCTGGGTGCCGCCGCTGCTGCGGGCATCGCCCTGACGTCATTGCCGTCGTTTGCGCAGGGCGTGACGCTGCTCAACGTGTCATACGACCCGACGCGCGAACTGTACGTCGACTACAACCACGTCTTCGCCAAGTACTGGAAGGCCAAGACCGGCCAGGACGTGACGATCAAGCAATCGCACGGCGGCTCCGGCAAGCAGGCGCGCTCGATCATCGACGGCCTGGACGCCGATGTCGCGACGCTGGCGCTGGCCGGCGACACCGACGCGCTCGTCACGCACGGCGGCCTCGTCAAGCCGGACTGGCAGAAGCGCCTGCCGAACAACTCGGCACCCTACACCTCGACCATCGTCTTCCTCGTGAAGAAGGGAAATCCCAAAGGCTTGAAGGACTGGGACGACCTGGTGAAGCCCGGCGTGCAGGTGATCACCCCCAACCCGAAGACCTCCGGTGGCGCGCGCTGGAACTACCTCGCCGCCTGGGAATTCGCCAAGCGCAAGTACGGCGGCGACGACAAGGCCAAGGACTTCGTGAGCAAGCTCTACAAGAACGTGCCCGTGCTCGACACCGGCGCGCGCGGCTCGACCATCACCTTCGTGCAGCGTGGCGTGGGCGATGTGCTGTTGGCCTGGGAGAACGAGGCCTTCCTTGCGCTGAAGGAATTCGGGCCGGAGAAGTACGACATCGTCGTGCCTTCGGTCAGCATCCTCGCCGAGCCGACCGTGACCGTGGTCGACAAGGTCGTCGACAAGAAGGGCACGCGCGCCGTGGCGGAGGAATACCTGAAGTACCTGTACTCGGACGAAGGCCAGGACGTGGTCGGCCGCAACTACTACCGTCCGACCTCGGAGAAGGCGAAGGCGAAGTACGAGAAGCAGTTCCCGAAACTCACGCTGTTCACGATCGATGACGCCTTTGGCGGCTGGACGAAGGCCGACAAGACGCACTTCGCGGATGGCGGCACGTTCGATCAAATCTATCTGAACAAGTGACGCGCGAGCGGACATGAGTGTGCTTTTGATTGCCGGTAGCCCTTCCGCGCCTTCGCGCTCGGCCGTCCTGCTCGACGCCGTGGCGGCGCGGCTTGCGGAGCGCGAGGTGCCTGTGGATCGACTCGCGATCCGGGAACTCGCTGCGCATGCCCTGCTGCTGGGGGAGGCTTCGCATCCTTCGGTGCAGCACGCGGTGGAGCAGGTCCGGCGGGCCGATGTGATCGTCATCGCGACGCCGGTCTACAAGGCTGCCTACAGCGGTGTGCTGAAGGTGTTCCTCGACCTGCTGCCGCAGTCCGCGCTCAAGGGCAAGACGGTGCTGCCGCTGGCCACCGGCGGCAGTCCGCATCACATGCTGGCGCTCGACTATGCGCTGCGGCCGGTCCTGCAGTCGCTGGCCGCGCGGCACATCCTGCCGGGCGTCTATGCAACCGATGGGCAGGTGACGCTGCAGCCCGAAGGGGCCTATCAGCTGCAGGCCGATCTCGCGCAGCGGCTCGACGATGCCGTCGAGACCCTTGCGAACGAAGGGCTCAAGTTGCCGGCGACCTGGGGCTTCGAGCCGGTGGCCTTCTCGCGCGTGCGATGTAGCGTCTGACGGTTCGTCCGTCTCCGCAGCGCCCGTAGCGGCGCTTCGTCCATCCAACTCCCGTTCCGATCTTTTCGGCCGCTGCGCGGCCCGGGGCGAACTCCGTCTGAAAGAAGCTCATGCCATCTTCGATAACACGCCGACAACTGATCCAGGGCGCTGCCACATCCATCGCGCTGCCTGCACTGGGTGCATGGGCGCAGGCGCCGGCACGCCAAACCGAACGCCAGCTTCGCGTCGGCAACCAGAAGGGGCAATTGAGTCTGCTCAAGAGTCGCGGCACGCTGGAGAAGCGACTGGCGCCGCTGGGCGTCACGGTCAAGTGGACCGAGTTCGCCGCAGGGCCGGTGCAGCTCGAAGCGCTCAATGTCGGCTCGATCGACTTCGGCGATGTGGGCGAGGCGCCGCCGATCTTTGCGCAGGCGGCCGGTGCACCGCTGGCCTATGTGGCCGCCACGGTGCAGCGGCCGCAGGCCGAAGCGGTGCTGGTTCCGCAGGATTCATCGATTCGGACAGTGGCAGACCTGAAGGGCAAGAAGATCGCGCTCAACAAGGGCAGCAACGTTCACTACTTCATCGTCAAGCTGTTCGAGAAGTCGGGTTTGGCGTACAGCGACCTGAAGCTCGTCTTCCTGCCGCCCGCCGATGCGCGCGCCGCGTTCGAGAAGGGCTCGGTCGATGCCTGGGTGATCTGGGATCCGTTCCTCGCGTCGGCCGAGAAATCGCTCGGTGCGCGGATCCTGGCCGATGCGAGCGGCGTGGTCGGCAATCGAGGCTATTACTTCTCGTCGCTCGACTATGTCGCGAAGAACCCGGATGTCTTGGCCGCAGTGACCGAGGAGATCAACCGCGTCGACCAGTGGGCCGCTGCCAACAAGGACGCCTATGCAACGGAGTTGTCGGCGATCTGGGGCCTTCCCAAGCCCGTGGTGGACGTGACGGTCGCGCGCTCGGCCTACGGCACGACGCCAATCACCAAGGCGATCCTCGGCGAGCAGCAGCAGATCGCGGACACCTTCTTCGCTCTCGGATTGATCCCGCGAAAGATCCGCGTGTTCGACGCCGCTGCGGCCAACATCGCCTGACCGCACGGAGGCTTCGCCATGACCGCTTTGCATCCGAACGCGTCCGCCCCGCGCCGTCGCCTGCTGCAGTTGCTTGCGCTCACCGCAGGGACCTGGGGACTGGGTGGACCCATTGCCTTGGCACAGCCGGCGGGCTCGTCGCCGCCAGCCGAGGCTTTGCAGCAGCTGAGAATCGGCTATCAGAAATCCGCCGCCAACCTGGTGATCGTCAAGCAATCGGGCTGGCTCGAAAAGCGCTTTCCGAACACCAGGATCGGGTGGATCGAATTCCCCGCAGGCCCGCAGTTGCTCGAAGCGCTGTCGGTCGGCAGCCTGGAATTCGGTCTCACCGGTGACTCGCCGCCGGTCTTCGCGCAGGCGGCCGGCAAGGATCTCGTCTACGTCGGCGCCGAGCCGCCCAAGCCCGACAGCTCGGCAGTGCTCGTGCTGAAGGATTCGCCGCTCAAGACGCTGCCCGACCTCAAGGGCCGCAAGGTGGCGTTGCAGAAGGGGTCGAGCGCGCACTTCCTGCTGGTGCGTGCGGTCGAGAAGGCCGGCCTGCAATGGAGCGACATCCAGCCCATCTACCTCGCGCCGGCCGATGCGCGCGCCGCCTTCGAGCGCGGAAGCGTCGACGCCTGGGCGATCTGGGATCCGTTCTACGCCGCGACCGAACTCGCGATCCAGCCGCGCGCGCTGGCCACGGGGCGCGGGCTTTCGAACAACAACTCGTTCTACCTGGCCTCGCGCACGCTCGCCGAAAAGCATCCGGCGGTGATCAACGCGCTCTTCGAAGAACTGACGCGCGCCGATCGGCTCGTGCAGCAGGATCGGCCGGCCGCCATCAAGCTCATTGCCGATTTCAGCGGGCTCGACGCGGGCATCGTGAGCCTGTTTCTCCAGCGGCGACCGCCTTCGCCGGTCGGCCCGATCCAGCCCGTGACGACTGCCGACCAGCAACGCGTCGCGGATGCCTTTCACAAGCTCGGTCTCATTCCCAAGCCCGTGGAGGTTGCGCGGATCGTCTGGCACCCCGACGCCCCCAAACCTTGAAAGCACATGACGATGAACATCTTCTGGTTCCTCCCCACCCACGGCGACAGCCGCTATCTCGGCACCACCGAGGGCGCGCGTTCGGTCGACCTGCCCTACCTGCAGCAGATTGCCGGCGCGGCCGACAAGCTCGGCTACGAAGGCGTGCTGATCCCGACGGGGCGCTCGTGCGAAGACCCCTGGGTGATCGCATCGAGCCTGATCGGCGCGACGACGCGGCTCAAGTTCCTTGTCGCGGTGCGACCGGGCCTGCACCAACCGAGCCTTGCCGCGCGGATGGCCGCGACCTTCGACCGACTCTCCGGTGGACGCGTGCTGGTGAACCTCGTGACGGGCGGCGACCAGGCTGAGCTCGAGGGCGACGGCGTGTTCCTCGACCATGCTTCGCGCTACGAGCAATCGGCCGAGTTCATCCGCATCTGGCGCGAGATCATCGCTCGCAGCCATGAAGGCAAGAGCTTCGACTACGACGGCAAGCACCTGAGCGTGAAGGGCGCGAAGCTGCTGTTCCCGCCGACGCAAAAGCCGTATCCGCCGGTGTGGTTCGGTGGCTCGTCGGCAGCGGCGCACGAGTTGGCTGCCGAGCAGGTCGATGCGTACCTCACCTGGGGCGAGCCGCCCGCTGAGGTGGCGAAGAAGATCGCCGACGTCCGCGAGCGCGCAGCGAAATATGTGGACGGCGGTGGGGGCCGCACCGTGAAGTTCGGCATCCGCCTGCACGTCATCGTGCGCGAGACCGAAGACGAAGCATGGCGCGCCGCCGAAACGCTGATCAGCCGTGTCGACGATGAAACGGTGATCCGGGCGCAGAGTGCTTTTGCGCGCATGGATTCCGAAGGCCAGCGACGCATGGCCGCGCTGCACGCGGGCGGCGCGAAGCGCACGCGCGCCGATCTGGAAATCAGCCCGAACCTGTGGGCCGGCGTGGGCCTGGTGCGCGGTGGTGCAGGCACGGCGCTGGTGGGCGATCCGAAGACGGTCGCAGCGCGCATCGAGGAATACGCCTCGCTCGGCATCGAGAGCTTCATCCTCTCGGGCTACCCGCACCTGGAGGAGTCCTATCGCTTCGCCGAATTGGTGTTTCCGCTGCTGCCGCGCAAGCAGCGCCCTGGCTTGTCGGGCGAGACGCTGACCGGCCCCTTCGGCGAGGTGGTCGCCAATCTCGATGCGCCTTCGCGTCTGCTGTCGCAGAGCTGAACAAGCGCAGCCAAAGGATTCTCATGACAGAACAAGTACGGACCTTGCCCGCGCCCACATCTCCGTCGGTGCCTTCGCTCAACGCCGTCAAAGGCTTCGGAACTTCCGTCGCGAAGCGCCTCGTGCCGTGGCTGGTGCCCGTGGGCCTGGTCGCAGCGTGGCAGATCGCCTCGTCTCTCGGATGGCTCTCGACACGCGTGTTGCCCGCACCCGTCGATGTGATCAAGGCGGCCTGGTCGCTCGCCGCGTCCGGTGAACTGTGGACGCACGTGAAAGTGAGCGCCGGGCGCGCGCTGGGCGGCCTCGCCATCGGCGGCGGCCTCGGACTCGCGCTGGGGCTGCTCACGGGCTCGGTGCGCTTCTTCGAGACCCTGCTCGATTCGACCATCCAGATGGTGCGCAACATCCCGGCGCTGGCGCTGATCCCGCTGGTGATCCTGTGGTTCGGCATCGACGAATCGGCCAAGTTGTTCCTGATCTCGGTGTCGGTGTTCTTTCCGATCTATCTCAACACCTTCCACGGCATCCGCAATGTCGACCCGCAATTGATCGAGATGGGCCGGACCTACGGGCTCACGCGCTGGCAGCTCTACAAGGAAGTGATTCTTCCGGGCGCGATGTCGTCGATCCTCGTCGGACTGCGCTTCTCGCTGGGCTTGATGTGGGTGATCCTGATCGTGGCCGAGACCATCTCCGCGCAATCCGGCATCGGCTATCTCACGATGAATGCACGCGAGTTCTTGCAGACCGACGTCGTGCTCGTGGGCATCCTGCTCTACGCGCTGCTGGGCAAGCTGGCCGATCTCTTTGCGCGCGGGCTGGAACGCTGGTGGTTGCGGTGGCATCCGGGCTACCAGGTCGCGAAGTGAAATTGAAGAGGAGAACACCATGAGCGCCGTCCCCCAATCCATTCACACCGATTCCGAAGCGCCCGCCGGCGTCCGGCTCGAGATTCGCGGCCTGTCGAAGCGCTACGGCGAGCGCGAAGTGCTGCGCAACACCCAGCTCACGGTCGAGCCTGGCCAGTTCATCGCGATCGTCGGTCGCAGCGGATGCGGCAAGAGCACGTTGTTGCGACTGATCGCCGGTCTCGAAGAGTCCTCCGAAGGTGCGCTCTACACGGACGGGAAGGCTGTGGATGGGCTGCACGACGACACGCGGATCATGTTCCAGGAGGCGCGCCTGCTGCCGTGGCGACGGGTGCTCGACAACGTGACGCTGGGCCCGTCGGCGCAGAGCAGGCCGCGTGGCGAGGAAGTGCTGGCGCAGGTTGGCCTTGCCGAGCGCAGGAACGAGTGGCCGGCGCGGCTTTCCGGCGGGCAGCGGCAACGCGTCTCTCTGGCGCGCGCGCTGGTGCATCACCCGCGCCTGCTGCTGCTCGACGAACCGTTGGGCGCGCTCGACGCGCTGACGCGCATCGAGATGCACCGCCTCATCGAGAACCTCTGGCAAAGGCATCGCTTCACCGCGCTGCTGGTCACGCACGATGTGCAGGAGGCGGTGGCGCTGGCGGATCGCGTGATCCTGATCGAGGATGGCCGCATCGCGCTGGACGAGAACATCGCGCTGGCGCGGCCACGCTCGCAGGGCGATGCGGCCTTTGCGGCGCTCGAGAAGCGCATCCTCGATCGGGTCCTGCAAAAGCCGGAAGGGCCCGAAGCCGAACCTGCAAACGACACCCGCTGGGCGGACGGTCCCGCGCACGTGCTGCGCTGGGCGGTCTGACCCTCTCATTCATTCATCTTTTCAACCGAAGGAGCTTTCCATGTCCATCCAAGCCATCAACGTCCGCAACCAATTCAAGGGCAAGGTCCGCGAAATCATCCGGGGCGACGTCGTCTCCGAAGTCGATGTCGAGACCGCCTGGGGCATCGTGACCTCGGTCATCACCACGCGCTCGGTCGACGAACTCCAGCTCAAGCCGGGTTCCGAAGTGGTCGCGCTGGTGAAGTCGACCGAGGTGTCGATCGCCAAGCTCTAATACGGGGATGATTCAACTCTCAGACATTCATCAGATCTACGATGGCCCGAGCGGGCCGGTCGAGGCCCTCAAAGGCATCGACCTGACGGTGGCGCCGGGCGAAGTGTTCGGCGTGATCGGGCGCAGCGGCGCGGGCAAGAGCTCGCTCGTGCGCACCATCAATCTCCTCAATCGCCCGGTGCGCGGCAGCGTGCGGGTGGACGGGCGCGAGCTCACGGCGTTGAACGATGTCGATCTGCGCGCCGCGCGGCAAGGCATCGGCATGATCTTCCAGCACTTCAATCTGCTGGCCTCGCGCACGGTCTACGACAACGTGGCATTGCCGCTCGAACTCGCGGGCCTGCGTCCGTCGGAAATCAAGGGGCGGGTCGATCCGCTGCTGGAACTGGTGGGCCTCACCGGGCTGCGTGACCGCTATCCGGCACAAATCAGCGGCGGCCAGAAGCAGCGGGTGGGCATTGCGCGCGCGCTGGCCAATCGGCCGAAGGTGCTGCTCTCGGACGAGGCCACCTCGGCGCTGGACCCCGAGACCACGCGGTCAATCCTCGCGCTGCTGCAGCAGATCAATCGCGAGTTCGGCCTGACCATCGTGCTCATCACGCATGAGATGCAGGTCATCAAGCAGCTCGCACAGCAGGTGGCGGTGATCGACCACGGCCGCATCGTGGAGCAGGGCGCCGTGCTCGATGTCTTCACGCGGCCGCAGCACGAGACGACGCGCAGCCTGCTCGACGACATCGCGCCGCAGGAACTGCCTGAAAGCGTGCTGGCGCGCATCCGCGCGCTGATGCAGGACGGCAGTGCACAGTCGCCGCAGCTGCTGCGCCTGGCCTTCGCGGGCGACGATGCGGCGGACCAGCCGCTGCTGTCGCAAGTGATCCGACGCTTTGGTATCGACTTGTCGATCGTGCACGGTCAGGTCGACGAGATCCAGGGGCGGCCCTTCGGCTCCCTGGCCGTGCTGGCACGCGGTGCGGGCGAGTCGGTGGCCTCGGCCGTCGCCTATCTGCGCGGTGCCGGCGTGGTGGTGCAGGAGGTGGCCCATGTTTGACGTCTTCACCGGTCCCATGCTGGAGCTCTTCGCGACCTCGCTGTGGGAGACCATCGTGATGGTCGGCATCTCGGGCCTGATCGGCGCGTTGGTCGGCGTGCCGCTCGGCGTCTACCTGCATCTCACGGACACGGGTGGCGTGCTGGAGAATCGGCCCGCCAACCGGATCGTCGGCGCCATCGTGAACGCGGTGCGCTCCACGCCTTTCATCATCCTGCTGGTGGCGATCATTCCGCTGACGCGCTTGCTGACCGGCTCGTCGATCGGCACCGCGGCGGCCGTGGTGCCGTTGAGCCTTGCCGCCGCCCCCTTCGTTGCGCGACTGGTCGAGACCTCGCTGCGCGAGGTCGATCGCGGCCTGGTCGAAGCGGCGCAGGCCATGGGCGCGACCACGCGACAGATCGTCTGGAAGGTGCTGTTGCCCGAAGCACTGCCCGGCATCGTGGCCGGCGTGACGATATCCTTCGTGAGTCTCACCGGCTACTCCGCGATGGCGGGCGCGATCGGCGGCGGCGGGCTGGGCGATCTCGGCATCCGCTACGGCTACCAGCGCTTCCTTCCCGAGGTGATGCTCGCCGTGGTGGTCGTGCTGATCCTGTTCGTGCAGGCGCTGCAGAGCGGCGGCGACTGGTTGGTGCGCAAGCTCAGCCACAAATGATTTTTTTCTCTCTCCTCTCTCCCCTATTTCTCGCACAAGGACCACGTTTCATGATTCATCCCAAACGCAAGCTTCTTCAATCGGTCGTCGCACTGGCGATCGTGTCGGGCTTTGCGGCCGTGCCCGCCCTCGCGCAGGACAAGCCGATCAAGGTCGGCGTCACCGGCGGCCCGCACGCGCAGATCTTCGAGCAGGTCAAGAAGGTTGCCGAAAAGGACGGTCTCAAGATCCAGATCGTCGAATTCAGCGACTACGTGCAACCCAACGCCGCACTCGCCGCGGGCGACCTCGATGCCAACAGCTACCAGCACAAGCCGTACCTCGACCAGCAGGTCAAGGACCGCAACTACAAGCTCGTGGATGTGGCCTATACGGTCAACTTCCCGATCGGCATCTATTCGAAGAAGGTCAAGAACCTGAAGGACCTGAAGGAGGGCGCGCGCTTCGGGATCCCGAACGACCCGACCAACGGCGGCCGCGTTTTGCTCGTGCTGCAGGACCAGGGCCTGATCAAGCTCAAGCCCGAGGCCGGCCTCAAGGCCACGCCGCTGGACGTGATCGAGAACCCCAAGAAGATCAAGTTCGTCGAAGTCGATGCCGCCCAACTGCCGCGCACGCTCGACGACCTCGACGCCGCAGGCATCAACACCAACTACGCGCTTTCCGCCGGACTCAACCCGGGCAAGGATGCGATCGCCAAGGAAAGCGCGAAGAGCCCCTACGTCAACATCCTGGTCGTGCGCGAGCAGGACAAGAGCAAGCCCTGGGTCGCCAAGCTGGTGAAGGCCTATCACTCCGAAGAGGTGCGGAACTACATCCAGAACGAGTTCAAGGGCTCGGTGCTGGCGAGCTGGTAAGTCCGGGGCGGCCGGGTTTTCGGGTAGAAACCCGGTCGCCGTGGGGTTTTGTGCGATGGTGCATGGTCGAGCCCCCACTACCGGAGGAATGGCATGTCCCTTTTCGATGTCAGTGTCATCGTCGCCGCCCTGCATGCGGCCCGCGACGAATGGCGCGACGCCCAGAAGCGATCGCGCGAACCCGGCAGTCGCGAATTTCCGTCGCGCGATGCGCTGGCAGGCGTCGTCGAGTCGCTGAAGGGCGCGCTTTTCCCGATGCGGCTCGGGCCGCCCGAGCTTCGCAGCGAGAGCGAAGACTTCTATGTCGGCTACACGCTCGATGCGGCGCTTCAATCGCTGCTTGTGCAAGCGAGGCTGGAACTGCTCTACACCGCGCGCCACCAGCCGCGTGCTCCCGAAGAAATCGATGCGCAGGCCACGGCGGCGATCCGCGAGTTCGCGGCTGCGCTGCCGGGCATCCGGCGGCTGCTGGATGGCGACGTGCTCGCAGCATTCCAGGGCGACCCCGCGGCGCGCAGCGTGGATGAAGTGCTGCTGTGCTATCCGGGCATCCTCGCGATGATTCACCACCGTCTCGCGCATCGGTTGTACGGGCTCGGACTGCCGCTGCTGGCGCGCATCGTGGCCGAACTGGCGCACGGGCAGACGGGCATCGACATCCATCCGGGCGCGCAGATCGACGCCGGATTCTTCATCGACCACGGCACGGGCGTCGTGATCGGCGAGACCGCCGTCATCGGCAAACGCGTTCGCATCTACCAGGCGGTGACGCTCGGCGCCAAGCGCTTTCCGACGGACGTCGAGGGCAATCTGCAGAAGGGCCTGCCGCGCCACCCGGTCGTGCAGGACGACGTGGTCATCTACGCCGGCGCGACGATCCTGGGCCGTGTGACGCTGGGGAAGGGCGCGACCATCGGCGGCAACGTGTGGATCACGGATGACGTGCCGCCCGGCGCCAACGTGACGCAGGCCAGTCTTGCGCGCTCCGCATAATTCATTTCGACTTCCTTCAACCACCGTCAAGGAGTTTTCATGGCCCAGAAAAAAATTGCCGTCGTCATCGGCAGCCTGCGCAAGGATTCGTTCAACCGCAAGCTCGCGCTTGCCATCGCGCATCTCGCACCCTCGGATTTCACCTTCGAGCACGTGCAGATCGACGACCTTCCGCTCTACAACCAGGACCAGGACGGCAATCAGGCGCCGGCAGTCAAGCGGCTCAAGACCGAGATCGCCGCGGCTGACGGCGTGCTGTTCGTGACGCCCGAATACAACCGCGCGATTCCCGGCGTGTTGAAGAACGCCATCGACAACGCATCGCGCCCGTACGGCCAGAGTGCCTGGGCGGGCAAGCCTGCGGGCGTGATCGGCATCTCCGTCGGCCAGATCGGCACCGCTGTCGCCCAGCAGCAGTTGCGCACCGTGCTGGCCTATCTCGACATGCCGACGCTCGGCCAGCCCGAGGTCTTCCTGCAGAACAAGGAAGGCATGTTCGACGACAAGGGTCATATCGCCGAAGGCAGCAAGCAGTTTCTTCAGAGCTGGGTCGACAAGTACGTGGCCTGGATCAACGACCACTCGAAGTAGGCGAGCGAGGGCGAAGCACCTCAGTCCCCGATGAGCGCGAGCACGCGCAGGGGACTGCCTGATCCGCCCTGAATCTTCAGCGGTGCTGCCCAGATCATGGCGCCCCGTGCCGGCAGCTGATGGAGGTTGGTCAGGCATTGCAGCCCGTACCGATTGGCGCCGTGCATCAGTGTGTGACACGGGTAGGGCAGCGGCCAGGAGTGGGCTTGGCCCGCGTCGGTGTTGATGGTTTCCACGCCGAATCCGTGCACATTGCGGTGTCTGATGAGCCATTCCACCGTTTCCTGCGTAGGGCCCGGCGTGTGTGCGCCGTCCTCTCGAAGATTCAGGAACGCGGCCGGATCGTTCGCGCGCCGCGACCAGTCCGTGCGAAACAGCACCCAGGCGCCGGCCGGAATACGGCCCTGCCGTGACTCCCAGGCTTCGAGAAAGGCCACGGTCAGCAGCCAGTCGGGATTGGCAGCGACTTCGGCGCTGGCATCGACCACCACCGCGGGCGCGACGAAATTCCGGGCGTCGATGGTGTCCACGCTGTTGTTCGGATGATCCTTGCCGCTGATCCAGTGCACCGGTGCGTCGAAGTGCGTGCCGGTGTGCTCGCCGCACGAGAAGTTGTTCCAGTACCAGCCCGGACCCGCCTCGTCGTAGTGCGAGATCTTCTCCATCTTGAAGCCCCAGACCTGCCCGAACTGAGGCGGTAATTGCAACGCCGGAAAGTCCGGCGACAAGGTCTGGGTGAGGTCGATGATGCGGACGCGGCCTTCGAGCAAATCAGTTGCGAGACGGTCAAGGGTGGCATGTGCCATGGGTGCGGATCTCCGTGGGATGCGTGGGATGCGTGGGATGAGCGGGAAGGGTGGGAGGGGCGGGAAGGCGCAAGGGCGTGTAGCCCGTTTTCCAGTAGACGAGGGCTCCGTCGTTGGGTGCGTCGGTGCGTATCCCACGCACGCGGCCGAGCACGACGCAATGGCCATGACGCTCGAAGCATTCCTCGATTTCGCAGGCGAAGGCCGCAGTCGCGCCGTCGAGCAGCCAAGCGTCTTCGACGAGATGCCATGTCGATCGCTCGTAGCGCCCTTCGGCCTGGATGCCGTCGCGCCCCGAGAAGCGCTCAGCCACCATCTGCTGGTGCTCGGCCAGAACGTTGACGCCAAAGCGTCCGTGCTCGCGCATCAAGGGCCAGGATGAAGAGGCGGCATTGACGGACACGAGCAGCACTGCCGGTTCGACCGACAGCGAGACGACGGATGTGGCAGTGAACCCCGTGCGTGCGCCGAAGGCGCCTACGGTGATGACGCTCACACCGCCGGCCAGCCGTCGCATGGCCGTGCGGAAGGCGTGACCGTCGACCGGAACGGGCGTGTCAAGCATCGCGGAGGCCATGGGCGCGGAGGATCGGGAGGACCATGTCCCGGAAATACGGGAACTCTTCGACGTAGTCCACGAAGGACAACGTGGTTCCGCTGAACCCCGCTTCAGCGAGGCTGATGATTCCCTGGGCCACTTGCTCCGGCGTGCCGACAAGCGGAAATCCCCCGTGGCCCGCCGCCATGCGATCGCGGATCAGGGCCAGCAGATCGTGAGGGAACGATTGAGCGTGCGCGAACTGGAGATTGACCAGGTTGTCGACGGCTGCCCAATCCGCATGTTGCTGACCGAAATGCGAGAGATAGGCGCGTGCTTCCGCCTCGGTGGGCCGGCAGACCACGTGCGAGAAGGTCAGCACTCCGACGTTACGCCCCTTGGCATTGGCCGAGCTTCGCAGTTCGCTGACTTCGTCCTTCGAGCGCGCAAGATCGATGGCCGGCGTGAAAAGGAAGTTGGCGTTGCGCGTGGCGAATTCGCGTCCGAGCCCCGAGCCTGCCGCGTTGAGGATCGGCGGCAATCCGCCGTAGGGCTTCGGATGGCTGTGAATGCCCTTGAGCTGGAAATGCGCGCCATCCCAGTCGAAGATGCCCGGGTCTTGCCACAGCTTGCGCACGAGCTGATACCACTCTTCGGCATACGCGTAGCGTGTCTCGTGGTCGGGCGGAAGCTTCAGGCCCAGCGCCTCGTACTCTGGGTTGTTCCAGCCGGCGACGATGTTCAGGCCGGCGCGGCCCTGGCCGAGTTGGTCGATGGTCGCGATCTGCTTGGCCACGACCACCGGATGGTTGGCCGCGGTATGGGTGGTGGCGAACACCGTCAACTGCTTCGTCTGCGCGACCAGCCCGGTTGCCCAGGTCACGGTTTCCAGGACGTCGCCATGGAAATTGGTGTCGCCGCCGTAGCCGATCCAGCGCGCGATGGGCAGCATGAAGTCGATGCCCGCATCGTCGAGCAGGCGGGCGAGCTTCAGGTTGTTGTCCCAGGTGTTCTGCCAGCGTTCCGGCACCTTGGTGACGGACATGCCGCTGGAGCAGTTGGAGGCGAAGGTGCCGAGCAGGAAGTGCTTGCGCTGCAGGAGGGGAGTAGGTTGGATTGGCATGGGGCGTGCATGTGTGGACTTGGACGGGTTCACGATAGGGACGCGGCGCCAGGGCGGTGTCCCGGGCGCGCAAGCGCTGTCCCATGAGTGCAAGTCTTTGTGCCGCCGTGCCATGCAGGAGCAGGGTGGGCGAGGGTTATCCCCGAAGTCCGACCTCGGCGCGAGCGCCCAGTATCGGGATTGGGGATCGCCGAAAAGCGTTTCGAAACCAGACTGTCCGGAGAGCGCGTGATTCAAGCTTCAGTTGCTCCAGTTGCCCGGGGCCCCCTGCCTCACATTGGCCACTTTCAGACTTCAGATCTCGATGAAGCGCGCAGCCGCGTCACGCAGGTGTTCTGCGATCACAAGCTGTCGGTCATCGGCAGTCGCCAGCGCGTCAAGGCGTCGATGCACTACCGCGGCATCGGGGCGCTGGGATTGGGGCGCATGGGCTACGGCGCGACCGTGGCGATCGACCCGGGGCAACTGCAGAGCTTCTACCTGATCCAGATCCTTCTGCAAGGGAGCGAAGGCGTGCGCACGGCGGGCGAGACGGTGCAGTCGACAAACGCCGTCGCGTCGGTCGTCAGTCCCAGCGAGCCGATGACGATGCTCCACCACGAGGGCTGCGAGAAGCTCTTCGTGCGGGTGGAGCGCGCTGCGCTCGAAAAGCAATGTGCCGGCCACCTCGGCCGGCCTTTGCGTGAGCCGGTCGTCTTCGCGCCGGGGATGGCGCTCGATCAACCGCGCGCCGCGGCATGGGTGGGTTGGGTTCGCTGGTTGTTCGAGGAACTCGGCGACGATCTCTCGAAAAGTTCGCCCTGGGTCGATTCCCCGCTGCTCGCTTCGCAGATCGAACAGGCCGGCATCGCCGCGCTGCTGCAATGCCAGCCGCATTCGTACAGTGAAGTGCTCGGCGCGTCTGAGCACAGCGTCTCACCGGGTTTCGTGCGGCGCGCGGAAGCCTACGTCGACGAGCATGCGCACGAGCCAATTTCGGTTGCGGAGCTCGCCAGGCATGTGGGTGTCAGCACCCGCGCGCTGTTTCTCGGATTCCGAAAGTACAGGACCACTACGCCGATGCGCCACATCGCGGATGTACGCATGGCGCGCGTGCGCGACGAGCTGTCGCAAGGGCGCCTGCCTGGCGAAACCGTTCGCGATGTCGCCTTGCGATGGGGCTTCGCCCACCTCGGGCATTTCAGCGCACGCTACCGCGAGAAATACGGGGAACTGCCGTCCCAAACGCTGAACCGCTGAGACCTTGCGGTGTCAGCGGTTCTTGGCGGAGCACCGTCAGCCGGTGCGCGATGAGTGACGTGGATTACGCGGCCAGCGTCGCGACGTCCTGATTGGCGGCCTTGCCGGTCGCCACGGCGATCTCGGCGCGCGCAGCGGTGATGGCGGAAGCCTTGGCCGCATCACCCATGCCCAGGCCTTCAGCGCGCACGAAGCGAACGTCGGTGATGCCGAAGAAGCCGAAGATCACCTTCAGATAGCTTTCCTGGTGTTCCATCGCCTGGCCGCCTTCGCTCGTCGAGTACATGCCGCCACGGGTCGAGGCCACGATCACGGTCTTGCCGGTCGCGAGGCCGACCGGGCCCTTGTCGGTGTACTTGAAGGTGCGGCCGGCTTGCGCGAGGCGGTCGATCCAGGCCTTGAGCTGGGTCGGCACCGTGAAGTTGTAGAGCGGGGCGCCGACGACGATGACATCCGCCGCCAGGAATTGCGTCACCAGCCGCTCGGACACTTCGTTTTCACGGCGTTGGGCTTCTGTGGGCTGCGCCTGGACGCCGACCTTGATGCCGAGCGCGTCGGCGGTGAAATGGTTGGGGGTGTCCACTGCGAGGTCGAGGTAGTCGACGGTCGTGTGGGGATGGGCCTTGCGCCAATCGGCCACGATTTCGGCGGTCAGTTGGCGCGAAACGGAGTTGGTACCCAGGACGCTGGAGTCGACGTGCAGCAGTTTCATGATCGATGATCTTTCTTGAACAGTTGCCGGCGCTGAAATCGGTCGGCGTGGGAAGAATTCTATTTTTGTAGCGATTGCTTGATAAGTAAGCAAAAATGGCTTAATTCGTTCCATGGATAGGACAGTCGACCATGCAAGACCTCAACGACATGGTGTTTTTTGCCGAGGTGGCGGAGCGTGGTGGCTTTGCGGCGGCCAGCCGCGCGCTGGGCATTCCGAAGTCGCGTTTGTCACGCCGCGTCGCCGATCTGGAGGCGCAACTCGGCGTTCAACTGATGCAGCGCAGCACGCGGCGGCTGTCGCTCACGTCTGCCGGCGAGCTCTATCTGAAGCACTGCGCGGCCATGCGCGATGCGGCCCAGGCGGCTGCCGAGGCCGTTGCACAAGTCCAGACGGAGCCGCGAGGCACCGTACGCCTGAGCTGTCCGGTGACGCTGGCACAGAGCAGTGTCGGCCCTTTGCTGCCGCGTTTCATGGCGCTCTATCCAGCCGTCCGTGTCGAGATGCGCGTGCTGAACCGGCCGGTCGATCTGATCGAGGAGGGCGTCGACCTTGCGTTGCGCGTGCGGCCCGAGGTAGAGGACAGTGCCACGCTCGTCGCGAAGATTTTCGGCATCAGCCGGGGCATCCTGGTCGGCAATCCTGATCAGCTCCAGCGGCAAGGGCCGGTGCTGGTGCCGACGGATCTGTCGAAGCTCGACACCGTGTCGATGTCCACTGGCGACGGCCGGACCAACTGGCGCCTGGAAGGGCCAGCCGGCAAGGTGACCGTGCATTCGCACGTACCGCGCTACGTTGCCGATGACCTCCTGACACTCAAGTTCGCAGTGGTGCAGGGCACGGGCGTGTCGGTGCTGCCCGACTACATGTGCCGAAACGAGCTCAAGACGGGAAAACTGGTCGAGGTGCTGCCAGGCTGGGGACCGACGCCGGGCATCACTCACATGATGTTCCCGGCGCGACGGGCGCTGGTGCCGGCCGTGCGGCGGCTGATCGATTTCCTGGTCGAAAACCTCGACAGCGATGAGCCTCACGACCTGGCCGGCTGATCTGCTTATGCGAAAAATGCCATATTCAAACAAGTAGATATTCGTTTGTCTTTGAAGCAATGCTTCGCAGAATCCCCGATTCCCTTCAAAGGCCATCAAGTTTTCTGCGTGACGAAACCAACCATCGTGATCGTGCCGGGCTGGCGTGACTCCGGTCCGGGCCACTGGCAAAGCCTGTGGGCCGAGCGCATGCAGGGCGCGATTCGCGTGACGCAAGATGACTGGATCACACCGACGCGTTCCGCCTGGGTAGCTTCGCTCGAAAAGCTCGTGCTCGAGAGTCCGACGCCGGTGATCATCGCCGCCCACAGCCTGGGTTGCATCGCGACCACGCACCTCTCCGAAGCCGCGGCCGCCCGCATCGGCGGTGCCTTGCTCGTGGCACCCGCCGACCCCGAGCGACGCGCCGTGCTGTCCGATTTCGCGCCGGTTCCCTACGCAAAGCTGCCCTACCGCAGCATCGTCGTGGCCAGCAGCAACGACCCCTACTGCCCGGTGCGGCTGGCCGGCGCCTATGCCCGCTCCTGGGGAAGCGAATTCGTTCGGATGCAGAATGCCGGCCACATCAACATTGAATCCGGGCATGGGGACTGGCCGCTGGGCCTTGCTCTGCTCCAATCCCTGACGAACGAGCCGACCACGCTGATGGACGGCCGTCAAGATTTCGAACCTTTGGCAACGCTATGACTTCCAGAATCAAGACGATCCTTGGCGCGCTCGTGCTCGCCGCCGCAGGTGCTGCTTCCGCGCAGCCGACGACACTTCTCAACGTTTCCTACGACGTGGCGCGCGAGTTCTACAAGGACTACAACGCCGCCTTCGTGGCGCACTACAAGAAGACCACGGGCAAGGACGTCAAGATCGACCAGTCGCATGCCGGCTCCAGCGCCCAGGCGCGCGCCGTGGCCGACGGTCTGGACGCCGATGTGGTCACGATGAACACCAGCACCGACATCGATTTCCTGGCCAACGCCGGCGTGGTCGCCAAGGACTGGCCCAAGCGATTCCCCTACAACGCGGCGCCGACCACTTCGACGATGCTGTTCCTCACGCGCCACGGCAACCCCAAGGGCATCAAGGACTGGGATGACCTCATCAAGCCCGGCGTGCAGGTCGTCGTCGTGAACCCCAAGACCGGCGGCAATGGCCGCTATGCCTACCTGGCGGCATGGGGCTACGTGAAGAAGAAGGGCGGCACCGACGCCCAGGCGGCCGAGTTCGTCGGCAAGCTCTTCAAGAACGTGCCGGTGCTCGCGCGCGGCGGCCGCGACGCGACGACCGCCTTCCTGCAACGCAACATCGGCGACGTGCTGATCACCTTCGAATCCGAAGTGGTCTCCATCGATCGCGAATTCGGCGCGGGCAAGGTCGACGCCGTCTATCCGTCGATCAGCATCGTGGCAGAGAACCCGGTCGCCGTCGTGGAGCGCACGACCGCCAAGCGGGGTTCGGGCGAACTTGCCAAGGCCTACCTCGACTACCTCTACTCTGACGAGGCCCAGGAAATCGCGGCCAAGCATGCGCTGCGCCCGCGTTCCGAAGCGGTTCTCAAGCAGTTCGCCTCGACCTTCAAGCCGCTGCAACTCTTCACGGTGCAGGAACTGTTTGGCAGCCTGAGCGAAGCGCAGAAAGTCCACTTCAATGACGGCGGCCAGTTCGACCGGCTCTATACGCCCGGCGCTAAATAAATGAGCGGTGCAGTTTCTTCGGCGCTGCCGTCCTCGGCGGCGCCGCTTGCGCGTGCGGGCGGCGCAGGTGTCTCCCGGCGCGTGCTGCCGGGCTTCCACCTGACGCTCGGCTACGCGTTGTTGTACCTGAGCCTGATTGTCCTGATCCCGCTTTCGGCGCTGGTGTTCAAGACCTTCACGCTGACCTGGGACCAGTTCTGGACCGCGGTCACGGCACCGCGCGTCATGGCGTCTTACCGGCTGACCTTCGGCGCATCGCTGATCGCCGCGCTGGTCAACCTGGTGTTCGGACTGCTGGTTGCCTGGGTGCTCGTGCGCTACAAGTTTCCGGGCAAACGAATCGTCGACGCGCTGGTCGACCTTCCCTTTGCGTTGCCTACGGCCGTCGCCGGCATCTCGCTGACCGCGCTGCTCGCGGGCAATGGCTGGATCGGCCAGTACCTTGAACCGCTGGGCATCAAGCTGGCCTTTACGCCGGCCGGGGTGGTGATCGCGCTGATCTTCATCGGACTGCCCTTTGTGGTCCGGACCGTGCAGCCGGTGCTCGAGGACACTGAAAAAGAACTCGAAGAAGCCGCGACGAGCCTCGGCGCGACGCGCCTGCAGACCTTTACCAAAGTAATCCTGCCTTCGATCACGCCAGCGCTGCTCACCGGCTTCGCGATGGCTTTCGCGCGTGCGATCGGCGAATACGGTTCGGTGATCTTCATCGCCGGCAACATGCCGATGATTTCCGAGATCACGCCACTGATCATCATCGGCAAGCTCGAACAGTACGACTACGGCGGCGCGACCGCGGTGGCGCTCGTGATGCTGGTGATTTCGTTCGTGCTGCTCCTCGTCATCAACGGCCTGCAGGTATGGCAGCGGCGTCGCGCCGGGAGTTTGTCATGAGCGCGTCTTCCAGAACCGTTCGCCGCGCGCAGGCCGGAACGACCGAAGCCGCCTGGGTTCGCTGGACGCTGATCGGCATCGCAATGACCTTCATGCTGCTGTTCCTCGTGTTGCCGCTGGCCGCCGTTGCGGCCGAAGCATTGCGCAAGGGCTTCGATGCCTACATCGAGGCGTTGAAGGAGCCGGACGCGTGGAGCGCCATTCGGCTCACCTTGTTGACCGCGGCCATTGCGGTGCCGATGAACCTGGTCTTCGGCGTCGCCGCCGCATGGGCTATTGCCAAGTTCGAGTTTCGCGGCAAGGCCTTCCTCACGACGCTGGTCGACCTGCCGTTTGCCGTGTCGCCGGTGGTGGCGGGCCTGATCTACGTTCTGGTCTTCGGCGCGCAGGGTTGGTTCGGGCCGTGGCTCGCAGCGCACGACATCAAGATCATCTTCGCGGTGCCCGGCATCGTGCTGGCAACGGTGTTCGTGACCTTTCCGTTCATCGCACGCGAACTGATCCCACTCATGCAGGCACAGGGCACGGAAGAAGAGCAGGCCGCGATCGTGCTCGGCGCGACCGGCTGGCAGACCTTCTGGCGCGTGACGCTGCCCAACATCAAGTGGGGCCTGATCTACGGCGTGATCCTCTGCAATGCACGAGCCATGGGCGAGTTCGGCGCGGTGTCGGTTGTCTCGGGTCATATCCGCGGCCAGACCAATACCATGCCGCTGCACGTGGAAGTGCTCTATAACGAATACCAGTCCGTCGCCGCCTTCGCGGTGGCTTCGCTGCTGGCCATCCTGGCGCTGGTCACCCTGGTGATCAAGTCCTTCGTCGAATGGCGGCACGAGCGTGAAATGAAGGCCATTGCCGACCTGCCGCCCGAGCGGCCGCCGGCCGTTGCGTCCTGAAGGAGAGAAATCATGAGTATCGAAATTCGCAACGTCAGCAAGCGGTTCGGCGACTTTCACGCCCTGCGCGACGTGAACCTGGACGTCTCGTCGGGCGAACTGGTCGCGTTGCTCGGCCCCTCGGGCTGCGGCAAGACCACGCTGCTGCGCATCATCGCGGGCCTTGAAACCGCCGACGCCGGCAGCATCCTGTTCGCGGGCGAAGACACCACCGATGTGCACGTGCGCGAGCGGCAGGTGGGCTTCGTGTTCCAGCACTACGCCTTGTTCCGGCACATGACGGTGTTCGAGAACGTGGCCTTTGGTCTTCGCGTGAAGCCGCGCGGCACCCGTCCGAGTGAAGCGCAGATCAAGGCCAAGGTGCATGACCTTCTCAAGCTGGTGCAACTCGACTGGCTGGCCGATCGTTATCCCGCGCAGTTGTCCGGTGGCCAGCGCCAGCGCATCGCCTTGGCGCGTGCGCTCGCGGTGGAGCCGAAGGTCCTGCTGCTCGACGAACCCTTCGGTGCGCTCGATGCCAAGGTGCGCAAGGAACTGCGCCGCTGGCTTCGACGCCTGCATGACGAACTGCACGTCACCAGCATCTTCGTCACGCACGACCAGGAAGAGGCCCTTGAAGTCGCCGACCGCGTGGTGCTGATGAACAGCGGGCAGGTCGAACAAGTCGGTTCGCCGCAGGACGTCTGGGACCATCCGGCGAGCCCCTTCGTCTACGGCTTCCTGGGCGATGTGAACCTGTTCCACGGTCGCGCCCACGAGGGCGAGGTGCACGTGGAAGGCATCCGCATCGATTCGCCCGAAAACAGGGAGGTGCGCGACGGAAAGGCGCTGGCCTACGTGCGTCCGCACGACCTCGCCGTCACGCGGTACACGCCCGGTGCAACGGGCATCGTCGCAACCTTGACTCGCGCGATTGTGGTCGGTCCCATCGCGCGATTGGAACTCGAACCCACCGAATCGAATCCTGATAATCCGGGCTCCGGAACCATCATCGAAGCGCAACTTCCTGCGCAACAGTTCCGGGACCTGGGTCTGCGCGAGGGCGACACGGTTGTCGCCACGCCACGCAAGGCCCGGGTGTTCGTAGAGGACTGGGTTTCACCATGATTGACTGGTATTTCGGCGCGCCGCGGCGCGCCCTGGCACTGATTTGCGCAGCGTGTGTCGCGATGCTTGCGTTCGGCATGTATCTGCAGCACGTGGTCGGGCTGGAACCGTGCCCGATGTGCATCGTGCAGCGGTATGCGCTGGTGCTGGTAGGGTTGTTCGCGGGTCTGGCTTCGCTGAGCCGCCGAAAGGGGTTGCAGGTGACGGGCTCGCTGCTCGGCTTTGTCATGGCGGTCGGTGGTGCCTACACGGCGGCGCGCCAGAGCTGGCTGCAATGGCATCCGCCGGAAGTCACGAGCTGCGGACGCGACATCTACGGAATGATCGAGACATTCCCCTTGCAGCGCGCACTGCCGATGATCTTCCGCGGCGCAGGTGATTGTTCACAGGTGGACTGGACCTTCCTGGGTCTGTCGATCGCAAACTGGTCGTTCATCGCATTCACTGGCTTCGCGATCCTGCTGCTGATTCTGGTGTTCCGTCGCGGGACTTCCGGCTACGCGCGCTGAATCCGGCGCAGTCCTTCGCATGAGCCCGCAGACCGGCCGCGCCGGCTGCTGTGAGCGCCCGCGCCATGCAATGTGGCGTCGCGCCCAAAGCTTCGAATGAAGTTCCAGCTTTTTCGCGGCGACCTTCGCGACCTTTCTCGGCCGTTTGAGAGCCAAACGCGGGCACGCGAAGAGTAGATTTGCCGGGGTCGAACAGCGACTCTGAGAAGTCCCCATCTTGCGGCTGAGCCCGCGAGTTGACGACACCACGACGTCAAGCGCACACCTTTTGGACAAGGGTGCTCCGCGCTACTGACAAGCCAGGCAAATCCACGATCGAGTTATGAATTCCAAGGGTGAGGTCTCCATCCCGTTTGCGCATCCCGTCTATGTTCGAAGCGTCCTCGACTGCTTGAACAGTCGTGGCGTATCGCCCTCGACAGTACTTTCAAGTGCGGGCTTGGCTTGGCAGGACCTCTACGACGGCCAGGAGATGGTGGACTTCTCGGTCTTCCGTCGATTTGTCGCCCAGGCCATCCAATGCAGTGGCGAGCCGGCATTGGGCTTGATGGCCGGATCCATGCTCCAGCCGTATCACAGCCCGGTCGGGATCGCGGCCGTGACAAGCGACAGCCTGGGTCAAGGCCTCGAGTTTGTGAGCCGGCACGCCAACCTGCTCTTTGGGAGCGTAGAGTTCCAGATACAAAGCGGCCCTCAGTGGAGCACTATCAAGGTCAGGCCGTTGCGCCCTCTGTGCGAGACGCACGTCTTCGTCATGCAATCCATTCTCGGCGCGCACTGCCGGCTGCTGGAGGCGATGTTGGGGCGGCCCGCCGACGAACTCACCGTGGGATTGCCCTATCCCCGCCCGGCCGGCAACGATGTGCCGTGTTTGCGCTATGTCCGAAGGGTCGCGTTCGATCAGGAACACCTGACCTTCCGGTTGCCTGCGGAAATACTCCGAGTGCCTTGTACTTCTGCGGATTCAAAGGCATTCCTGGATGCTGCGCAGACTTGTCGGCGAATGGAGTCGGAACTGGGGCAGGGTGACTTCGTGCAGCGCGTGCGACGTGTGCTGCTTGACCGAATGACGATCAATCCGGAAGCAGGTGAGTTGGCCGTTGACTTGGGCATCTCCGCACGGACGTTGGTGCGGAGGCTTGCGGACGCTGGAGTCACCTACTCCGACATCAAGGACGAACTGCGCAAGGAGCATGCCGCCTGGTACTTGCAACACACGGAGTTGTCCATGGAGGACATTGCCTCGCAACTGGGATATTCGGATCCGACCAGCTTCGGTCGCAAGTTCAAGAACTGGTATCGCGTCACGCCGAGCAAGATGCGGCAGGCCTTGCGTTGCGGCACTCATTGAGATGGATGACTGCGCGGTTACGAAGATTCCATCTGCGCAGTCAAGAACACGATCAGGCTTTTTGCAAGCGCAACGCCTCAACGACCGAGTGTGACGGCGGTCGCGGCTTGGAAAATTGTGGCAACAGGCGTTCAGATCGACTCGGCAACGCAATCTCCGAAGCGGAGATGACCCCGCGGCCCCTTGGCCAATCGGTATTGATGCTGCCAATGTAGGTGATCGACTCGTTGACGCGAGTGAGGATTTCAATACAGCGGACCTTCAAGGCCACGCCGGCTCGAGTCAGTTGAACCCTGCGCGTCGTGCGCTGAAGCAACGGGGCTTCGAGCATGGTTTCGAGTCGTGCGATGCTTCTGCTTACGCTTGATTTGTGGATCTTCAAAGCGTCGGCCGCCAACGAGAAGCTGGCAAGCGATGCGACATACGCGAAAACGCGGAGGTCGTTGAGGTCCAAAAATCTCTCTGCAAATGGTCTGGATAGAAAACTGTTCGGCATTTGGACTCCCTTGCCATATCTTTTAACCTCATTAACCGCCACGTGAGCGGATGTGGGCTGATGGCTGATTTGTGAACAACTGGACGGCGCGAAGCGCTCGCGGAAGAGATAAAAGGCTGCCCGACTTTTGCCGGGCAGCCCTCAAACTGCCTTCGATGCTGACGCTCGATCAGAAAGCGTGTCGAATACCGATGTCGTAGCCAGTGGAGCTCTTCGGCGTGGTCCAGACGCCGTCGAACGCAACGTTGTACGCCGGGCCGCCGACGGTCAGACCTGCTCCGTTCTTGTTGTTCACGCGAGCCACAGTCGTGTACAGCGCCGTGCGCTTCGAGAGGTTGTGCACGTAGCCAATCGCGAACTTGTCGGCTCGTGGCTCTTCGTTCAGTTCAAATCCGCGGTACCGCACTGCCGAATAGGAAGCACGGATGAGGCCAGGACCGACAGGCACGGTCGCACCAAGCAACCAACCCTTGGCACCAGGATCGGCCAGCATGCCCAAATTCTGGACGTCGATCCTCAGTCGGTTGTCAGAGTATTCGCCGAACAACTTGACCGGTCCGAAATCGTACGAAGCGCCCAGATTCCAGGTCGCGACGTTTGCGGTCAAGCCCATGAAGAAGTCATCTGCCACCGTGCTTTCACCATAGGAGAGGGCGATGTCAACCGGTCCGGTGGCGTAGCCGACGCGACCACCGATATAGCGACCTGCGCGCTGGGTATCGGGCTCGTTGGGGGTCAGAATGGCCGGATCGAACTTTTCGTTCTCGTTGAAGGCATACATGACCTGGCCGTACGCACCGCCCAAATTGGGTGGCAGGAAGTAGCCGATCGAGTTGCTGGCTCGCGTGTAGTTATCGTTGAGCATGCCACCGTTGGCGGTCGAGACCAGATTCTTGCCAACGCCGTTCGTGCCGAAAGGATCGAACACGGAGTCGTTCCAGTACGTCGGGGTGTAGTCGCGGCCCAGGCGAACTTCGCCGAATGCGCCGGAGAGACTCACCGTCGAGCGACGGTTGAAGCTCAAGCCGCCGGCCGGTCCAGCACCGGTGCCGTCATCGTTATTCAGGCCGGCTTCGAGCCAGAAGCTCGCGGCCAGGCCGCCCCCCAGGTCTTCCGTGCCGCGGAAGCCCAGACGGCTCGAGTTGTAGCCGGAGTTGGTGAGGGCCGTCTGATTCGTGGTGATGCTATTGCCAAGTGGGGTTTCCGCCCTGTTCGAGTAGCTGCTGACCGCAGCGTCAACCACACCGAACAGCGTGACGGACGACTGGGCCGAGGCGGTGCCGGCAACAGTCAGTGTTGCCAGGGCGGCCAGGGCGACTAGAGTTTTTTTCATTCCAAGTTTCTCCAAGGTTCAACAAAGGCACCGGTGTGACAGGCTCACCGTGACGGCACTTTTGTGCTCGCACCGGCCCCCGGGCCAACCTCCCATTGGGAAGTTGAGTCGATTCCATCAGAGGCACTTCTGCGCGGCAGACCCGTTCCTGCAAGGTCATCCAATAACCCTGCAAGATCGACCCTCGAAGATCACATCTGCGTTGTCGCGTTGCGACATGACAGCCACCCAGCGATCGCGCAAGGCGCACGACGGCGCCCCGAAAGACGCATATCCCGGACAAGAAAATGAGATGTGGGCGGCGCGCCTAAATCCCGCGCGCCCAATTCCAGAAACACCGCGGAACCGGCTCGGCCGGGCCGTTGGTGTTGCCCCCGGTAGGGGGTGGGCGGCTACACGGAATGAGCCAACCTGGGGGCGAGCTTTACAACGGCAACGTGTCGAAAGCCCCGTAAGCCGTCGCCAGCCACGTTTTCACGCGCTGTCGTTCGAGCAGCCCGAGCGCGTGCGGCCCTTCGCGGTCGTTGACCGCTTTCCAGAAACTCGTGTTGCGCGCATCGATCTTGCGCATGCTCGCGTCGTGCAAGCGGGGCAGGGCGATCACGCGCGCGCCCTGTGCGGTCGCCTTGCTCAGCGACTGCGAACCGAGCAGCAGCCCGAAGTCGCTGCCGCGGCCGTAGTTCTGCACCACGATGTAGTTCGGCCGATTGCCGAAGGTGTCGATCAGCGTGCCCAGCAGGTCGGTCGAATCCTTGCCATCGTCGAGCACATGCCAGAAGTTGACGGCGACGCCGAGTTCGGCGAACACGTCGAACAGGTCCGACTCCTTGATCCAGCGCGACAGCGGCGCCAGCGTCTGGGCCGCAAGGTCGACGATCACGCTCTGCTGGGGATTGGTTTCGAATCCATTCACTACCGTGTCGAGCCCCTCGAAGCTGTCCACCACGATCGGGGACGCGAAGCCTTCGTAGAAGCGCGTGAAGGAACTGTGCGAGCGATCGGTGTCGAATCCGACGAAGGGCTTGCTGTGGTCGATGAAATACTGCGCCAAGACCCGTGCCGTGACCGACTTGCCGACACCGCCCTTTTCGCCGCCGATGAAGTTGAGGGAGCTCATGAGGTTCCTGGAGAGGGATGAGGAGGGATGGAAAGGTCCGGAGGATTCTAGGGGGACGGAAGCTGATTCAACTCGTCCTTCATGCGCTGCTGCAGTTTGTCGATCATTGCGCTCGACTTGAGGATCGAGCTGTGGTCCTCGTCGAACCCGAAGGTGAAATCGGCGCGGCTTTGGATATCGGGCGGGAGGACGCTCCGCAGCGAAACGACACCGTCGTTGCTGCCGGGCACGAAGCGCGACCGGCCGCCGTAGCCGAAAAAGAGCGTGTACCGGATGTCTGCTGGTCGCCGCACCGTCGGGAGTTCGCGCAGGAACGGCGAACCGGGCGCCATGTCGAGCCACGAGCCCGGCACACGCGTCGGCCCGATGCCCGCCCATCGCGCGCTCTCCTGGCCAAGCCAGGGGGTGGAAATCGTGATCACATGATGGACCGGCGGCACGCGCCCCTCGCGCAGGATGATGTTCAAGGCGCCGCGGGTCACCAATCCGCCCATGCTGTGAGCGACGACCACACTGGTGGCGAAGCCGTAGCGATAGTGCAACTCATCGAGCGCGTTGTTGAGCATCATGGCCGACAGGCCAATGGAAAAACCGCTGGGGTAGTAGAAGACCCATGGCTGGAAGGTCGTGCGGTCGAGCTTGTCGATGACTTCTTCCCAATCGCGCGGCGATCCGCCAATGCCGTGCACGAAGATCACCGGCACCCGTTTCGGATCGAAGGGTTCGAGCATGAAGAGTCCCGCCCGGTCTTCGGCAATGAACTGCAGCGGCGCGAACATTCCTTCGCGCACCTTTTGCGGGGAGAAACGCTTTTCGTCGATCGCGGCTTGCGCGCCGAATCCCTCGTTCCGTCGACGCACCAACTCCGCATAGGCTGCGTCGAACACGGCCGGCAGCGCGACCGTGGGTGCGGCGAAAGGAATCCTGATCTGACCGAGTCCTGTCGAAGCAGTCGGCGGATCGTTGACGGCATCCATGGCCAAGGGCGTGCCTTGATAGAGCGCCGCCGGCTCGCCGCGCTGGTACTGCATGTCGCGATTGACATCCTCGAACGCCAGGATTCCATATTGGCCGGGCGGGGCCGCCAGGTGATAGACCCCGCGGCTTCTCGGAATCACATCGAGAAAGATCGGCCGTGGCTCATCGCCGACCTTGTAGAGCACGACCACGATGGGCCCTCGTGCCTCTTTCTCGGTTTCGACGGTCCCCGTGAAATACACGGCATCATGGATGCGCTTCATCTGCCGATCGGCCGTGATGAGCGCGCAGCCAGCGGTCATGGCGCAGAGCATCACCAGCAGCACGATGCGAAGCGTTGGCGAAATCGTCCTGGCGGTCGTCATCGTCATGGTGTGCTCAGGCCTGGATAGGCCCTAATTCTTGGGCACCATCGAAAAGAACGGCCCCAGGCTGCCGAGAAGCCAGTTCTGACTGAAATCGAGTGCCGCGCGGCGGTACTTTTCGTCCGCCTGTGCGGCCATCAGATCGAGGCGCGCAACCACCTTGGAGAGCTCACGATCGACCAGCAAATTGCGCCCGCGATCGCTGATTTCCGTGGCCAGCAGCAGAGGCTTGCCATCCGGGCTGGTCTTGGAGCCGATGAGCCACAGCGAGATCTCGACGTTGCGCGCGGCGCGGAAGCTGTTCTCGGCGTTCACGCCGTCCAGCATGCTCTGCTCCCAGGTGTTGCCGTTGGCCTGCTTGAGCAGCGAGGCCCAACCCACCACCAGCGCTGCGACGCGATCCCCCTCGTAGGGCTTCGGGGTGGTCTCGAAGGCCAGCCGGATGGCGTCGATGCCAGTCGCCCCGTGAAGATCGGGCAGGGGCTGTTCTTGCTGAATGGCATCCCAGGTGCGCTGGATGGCGTCGTCCGCGCTCGCTGCCCACTTCTTCCATTCGCGCGGATTGCGACGGTAGAGAGACAACTGCACGCGCTTGACGGACTGGATGTTGTCGCGCAGCGCCAGATTGGCGATGCGGTTGGCGCCCGTCTGGAGCCATTCCTGATTGTTGTAGGGCTCGGCGCGTTGAGTGGACGTGCAACCGCAGAGCACGAGGGCCGCGGCGCAGATTCCGGGTCGCCAGATTCGAGGTTCAAGCAGGGGAAAACTGGGGGAGGCGCGCATGGGGCGCACGTTATCATCCTCCCCTCAGGTGGCGGCCGGTCCTCCGGATTCAGGCCAGTGAATTCTCCTTACAAATCAACACCTTGGCTTAGGGCCGACCTGTCGTGCGTCTCAATTCCATCAAGCTCTCCGGCTTCAAGTCGTTCGCCGAACCCACCAATTTCCTCTTGCCCGGCCAACTCGTGGGGGTCGTCGGGCCCAACGGCTGCGGCAAGTCGAACATCATGGATGCCGTGCGCTGGGTGCTCGGCGAATCGCGCGCCTCCGAGCTGCGGGGCGAGTCAATGCAGGACGTCATCTTCAACGGCACCACCACGCGCAAGCAGGCCAGCCGTTCGAGCGTCGAGCTGGTTTTCGACAACGCCGACCACAGGGCCGGGGGGCAATGGTCGCAATTCGCCGAAATCGCGGTCAAGCGCGTGCTGACGCGCGACGGCAATTCGAGCTACTACATCAACAACCAGCCGGTGCGCCGGCGCGACGTCCAGGATGTGTTCCTGGGCACCGGCCTGGGGCCGCGCGCCTACGCGATCATCGGGCAGGGGACGATCAGTCGGATCATCGAATCCAAGCCTGAGGAATTGCGGCTCTTCCTGGAAGAAGCCGCCGGCGTTTCCAAGTACAAGGAACGTCGCCGCGAGACCGAGAACCGCCTCGGAGACACGCGCGAGAACCTCACGCGCGTCGAAGACATCCTGCGCGAACTCAACAGCAACCTCGAAAAGCTCGAGAAGCAGGCCGAGGTCGCCGCGCGCTACAACACGCTGACAAGCGATGCCGCGCGCAAGCAGCATCAACTATGGTTCCTGAAGCGCACCGAGAGTGAGTCCGACCAGAGCCGGATCAAGGCGGATGCCGAGAAGGCGATCAACGATCTCGAATCGCGTACCGCCGATCTCCGCCACATCGAGGCCGAACTCGAAACCGTGCGGCAGGCGCATTATTCCGCCGGCGATCAGGTCAACCAGGCGCAGGGCAAGTTGTATGAAGCCAGCGCCGAGGTGGGGCGGCTCGAAGGCGAGATCCGCTTCGTGGTCGAAGGGCGGCAGCGCGTGGAGCAACGGCTGGTGCAACTGCGCGAGCAGATCGCGCAATGGAGCACTCGTCGCGAAGATGCCGAGACCGAGATCGAAACCCTTGCCGGTCAAGGCATCAACGCCGAAGAACAAGCCGAACTGCTGGCCGCGCAGCTCGAAGAGCACGACGCGCGCATGCCTGAGCTCGAAGACGCCCAGCAACGCGCGCAAAACGAGGCGAATGCCCAGCGTGCTTTGGTCGCGCAGGTCCAGCAGCAGATCCAGGTGCTGGCCGCCGACCAGCGCAACATCGAAGAACAGAGCCGCCAGCTCAACCAGCGCGCCGAGCGTCTGCGCAGCGACCAGAACGCGCTCGCGGCGCCCGACGAGGCCCGACTGCGCGATTTGCAGGAGCAGTTCGCTGCCGCGCAGGAGGCCGCCACCGAAGCCGATGCACGGCTGCATGATTTGCAGGAAGCGGTGCCGCAACTCGACGATGACCGTCGCACGCGCCAGCAGGCCGTGAATACCGAAGGCGCGCGCCATGCCGAGCTCTCGGCTCGCCTCGAAGCGCTCAAGGCGCTGCAGGAAAAGGTCAAGACCGACGGCAAGCTCGCGCCCTGGCTGGCCAAGCATGGCCTCGAAAGCCTGCAAGGCCTGTGGAGCCGCATCCATATCGAACAGGGCTGGGAAAACGCGCTCGAATCGGCGCTGCGCGAGCGCCTGGGCGCGCTCGAAGTCAGCCGGCTCGACATGGTCCGCGCATTCGGCGCCGACGCGCCGCCCGCCAAGCTGGCGTTCTATACGCCACCCGTTGCAGCCGTGCCGCCGGGCCCGGCTGCACTGCCGCGTCTTTCCGACCTGCTGCGACTGAGCGATGCCGGCCAGCAGGCGCTGCTCGCTGAGTGGCTGCACGGCTGCCATACGGCGGACACGCTCGAAGACGCCCTGGCCCAGCGCGACAAGCTTCAGCCGGGCGAGGCGATCTACGTCAAGAGCGGCCATGCGGTCACCGCGCACAGCGTCAGTTTCTATGCGCAGGATTCCGAGCAAGCCGGCTTGCTGGCGCGCCAGCAGGAAATGGAAAGCCTGGAGCGCCAGTTGCGCGCCCAGACGCTGATCGCCGACGAATCGCGCACAGCGCTGGCCCGCGCCGAGGCCGCTTACGCCGAAGCGGCCCAGCGCCTCGTCGCCGCCCGACGCGAGGCGGCCGACACGCAGTCGCGTGCGCACGAACTCCAGGTCGAGACGCTGCGCCTGACGCAATTGGCCGAACAGACACGCGCGCGCAGCGAACAACTGTCCAACGATCTCGGCGAAGTCGTCGCCCAGCTCGAAGAGCTGCAGGAACGGCGCATTGCCGCCGAGTCACGCTTCGAAGAGCTGGACATGCAGCTTGCCGACAGTCAGGAGCGCCATGCGCAACTCGACGAGCGCGTGATCGAAGCGGCCCGTGCGCTGGCTGCGAGCCGCGACCAACATCGCAGCCTCGAACGGCAGGCGCAGGAAGCAACGTTTGCGCAGCGCACGCTCGAAGCGCGCCGCGGCGAACTCAGCCGCGCCATCGAGACAGCGACGCAACAGACCGTCTCGCTGGCCGAGGAAGACGAGCGCGCACGCGCCGAACTCGGCCGCTTGTCCGACGCGGCCGCGCAGGCCGGGCTGCAGGATGCGCTGTCGCTCAAGCTCGAACGCGAAAGCGCGCTGGGCGCCGCGCGCAGCCAGTACGACGACCTGACGCTCAAATTGCGCGCGAGCGACGAGCGCCGCCTGCAACTGGAGCGCGAACTCGACCCGCTGCGCCAGCGCATCACCGATTTCCAGCTGAAGGAACAGGCGGCTCGCCTCGGCTTCGAGCAGTACCAGCAACTGCTGGTCGACGCGCAGGCAGATCTCGAAACGGTCGCGCTGTCGATCGAAACCGACAAGGTTCGCCTCACCGGCCTGCAAAGCGAAATCGACCGGCTCAACCGCGAAGTCGCAGCGCTCGGTGCCGTCAACCTCGCGGCGCTCGACGAGCTGGCTGTCGCGCGCGAGCGCAAGACCTTCCTCGATGCGCAGTCCGCCGATTTGAACGAAGCCATCGGCACACTGGAAGACGCGATCCGCAAGATCGACGCCGAAACCCGTGATCTGCTCGGCGGCACCTTCAAGATCGTCAACGAGCACTTCAGCCGCATGTTCCCCGAGCTGTTCGGCGGCGGCAACGCCAGGCTGATGATGACCGGCGACGAGATCCTCGATTCCGGCGTGCAGGTGATGGCGCAGCCGCCGGGCAAGAAGAACCAGACCATCCACCTGCTGTCAGGCGGCGAGAAGGCGCTGACGGCGATCGCGCTCGTGTTCGCGATCTTCCAGCTCAACCCCGCACCCTTCTGCCTGCTGGACGAAGTCGACGCACCGCTCGACGACGCCAACACCGAACGCTATGCCAAACTCGTGACCGCGATGAGCCGCGAAACCCAGTTCCTCTTCATCAGCCACAACAAGATCGCGATGGAAATGGCCGAACAACTGATCGGCGTGACCATGCAGGAGCAGGGTGTGTCGCGCATCGTGGCGGTCGATATGGAATCGGCCGTGTCGATGGTCGAAGCTGCATGATGGCCCCCACGCTCCTCACTTCGTGTGTCGCTGCCCCCCGAGGGGGCCGCAGCCGCCTTGGGGCGGCCCGGCGGCGTCTGAGTCGGCGCCATCCATGAGCAGCCTCACCGTCGCCCTCGCCATCCTTGGCGGACTCGTCCTTGCCGCAGTGGTCGGCTACAACACATGGATGTCGCGCCGCAATGCGCCGCGGCAACCCGACGCCAGCGCCACCGAGCCGCCCGAGGCGGACGCGTCGTCGCAAGGCGGCCAGGAGCCCGTGCTCCATGTCGATCCGCACCGCTTGCCCGGCACCGAACGGCACGAACCGCTGTTCGACCCGGACCTGCCGGCGCCTGCTGCATTGCCCGTACCCACGGCCGACCGGCGCGGCGGTCTCGACCCGCTGATCGACGTGATCGCGCCGGTATCGCTCGAAGGTCTCGCCTCGGGCGACGCCGCGATTGCCGCGATGCCCGCCACGCGGCGTGCCGGCAGCAAGCCGGTCGCGGTCGAAGGACTCAACGAACACACGGGCAATTGGGAGCCGGCGGTGCCGGGCCAGCGCTATGGCGCCTTCCAGGTCGGGGTGCAGTTGGCCAACCGGACGGGCGCGCTCAACGAGATCGAATACTCCGAATTTGTCGTCAAGGCGCAGGCTTTCGCCGACGCGGTGAACGGTGCGCCCGAGTTTCCGGAAATGCTCGACGAGGTCGGCCGTGCGCGCGAACTCGACCAGTTCGCGAGCACGCATGATGCGCAACTGAGCTTCGTGCTTCGCGCGCGGCATGCCGCGTGGAGTCCGGGTTATGTGCAGCAGAACGCCGCGCGGATGGGCTTCGTGGCCGGCATGATTCCGGGGCGCATGGTCCTTCCCGCTGCGGAACCGGGCCTGCCGCCGATCCTGGGCTTGTCCTTCGATACGCAGGCGGCGCTGGCGGACGACCCCGCGCAATCGGCCATCCGCGAACTCACGCTGAGCCTGGATGTGCCCCAGGTCGGCCGTGAGGAGCAGCCCTTCGAGCGCATGCGAGAGGTCGCCGCCGCATTGGCACGCGAAATGGATGGCGTCGTCACCGACAGCGACGGCCAGCCCTTGCGTGACGAGACCATGGACGTCATCGGCGCCGATCTCCTGCAGCTCTACGACACGCTTGATTCGCGCGACCTCTCGGCGGGATCGCCACTGGCGCGCAGACTTTTCAGTTAACCGCCTTCTCTTCGGGAGACCCGCATGACGACGCGCGAAGAGGCGGCTCGCGAAGCCGCCG
Source organism: Variovorax sp. 05L425 (assembly GCF_056397705.1). Lineage (NCBI taxonomy): Bacteria > Pseudomonadati > Pseudomonadota > Betaproteobacteria > Burkholderiales > Comamonadaceae > Variovorax > Variovorax sp. 05L425. Next base: position 127,192 of record NZ_JBFTNY010000015.1, read on the forward strand.
CGCTGAGCGAGCAGCTTCACCGGCACGCTCATCTGTACTACGTTCTCGACGCACCCGAGTTGCCGGACGCCGAGTACGACAAGCTGTTTCAGCGCCTCCAGGCGCTCGAAGCTGAATACCCCGACCTGCGCACGCCGGATTCGCCGACACTGCGCGTGGGCGGCAAGCCGCTCGATGGCTTCACCAAGGTTCGCCACAAGGTGCCGATGCTGTCGATCCGCACCGAAACCGACATCACGCCCGGCGGCGCCAGCGCCTTTGACGCGCGTGTTCGCAAGGAGCTCGGGCTGGCGGAAGATGCACCCCAGGTCGAATACGTGTGCGAACTCAAGTTCGATGGCCTGGCGCTGAACCTGCGCTACGAAAACGGCGTGCTGGTGCAGGCCGCGACCCGCGGCGACGGTGAAATCGGCGAGGACGTCACGCAGAACATCCGCACGGTGCAGCAGATTCCGCTCCGGTTGCATGGCAAGGCGTCCGAGATTCCGCCGGTCGTGGAAGTCCGGGGCGAGGTCTACATGCGGCGCGACGATTTCGACACGCTCAACGAGCGCCAGCGCGAAAAGATCGCGGCCGGCCAGAAGAACGAAAAGGTCTTCGTGAACCCGCGCAATGCAGCGGCGGGCGCGGTGCGCCAGCTCGACCCGGCGATTGCGGCGAACCGCCCCTTGAGCTTCTTTGCCTATGGGCTCGGCGAGGTCACGCCGCCGGAGCAGGGTGGCCCGAACTGGCCGACGCAGTTCGATTGGCTGCAGCAATTCGATGCCTGGGGATTCCCGGTGGCCTCGCAGACCGCCCGGGCGCGCGGCGCGCTGGAGCTGATCGCCTTCCACGAGACGATTGGCCGTCAGCGCGATGCGTTGCCCTACGACATCGACGGCGTCGTCTACAAGGTCGACAGCCTCGAGTTGCAGCGGCAACTCGGCTTCGTCTCGCGCGAGCCACGCTGGGCGGTGGCGCACAAGTATCCGGCGCAGGAACAGTTGACCGAGGTGCTTGCGATMGAAGTGCAGGTCGGTCGCACCGGCAAGCTGACGCCGGTGGCCAAGCTGGCGCCCGTGTTCGTCGGCGGCGTGACAGTGACCAATGCCACGCTCCACAACGAAGACGAGGCGCGCCGCAAGGATGTGCGGGTAGGCGACACCGTCATCGTGCGACGCGCCGGCGACGTCATTCCCGAGGTCGTCGGCGTGCTGCCGGAGAGCGCAGCCAGGCCGGACGACCAACGCGGGCCGGTGTTCACCATGCCGCACAAATGCCCGGTCTGCGATTCGGATGCGGTGCGCGAAGAGGGCGAAGTCGACTACCGCTGCACGGGCGGGCTCTTCTGCGGCGCCCAGCGCAAGGAGGCGATCCTGCATTTCGCGGCACGGCGCGCGCTCGACATCGAGGGTCTGGGCGACAAGCTGGTGGAACAGATGGTCGATGCCAACCTGATCCGGACGCTGCCCGATCTCTACAAGCTGGGCTTGTCGACGCTGGCCGGCCTGGACCGGATGGCGGACAAGTCGGCGAAGAACATCGTCGATGCGCTGGAGGCATCGAAGAAGACCACCTTGCCGCGCTTCCTGTTCGGCCTCGGCATCCGCCACGTGGGCGAGAGCACCGCCAAGGACCTCGCCAAGCACTTCGGCAAGCTCGACGCGATCATGGACGCGACCGAAGAGCAATTGCTCGAAGTCAACGACGTGGGCCCGGTGGTGGCGCAGAGCTTGCGGACCTTCTTCGACCAGCCGCACAACCGTGAGGTGGTCGAGCAACTGCGCGCCTGCGGCCTTCACTGGGAAGAGGGCGAGCCGGCCGCGCGGGCGCTGAAGCCGCTGGCGGGCAAGACTTTCGTCATCACAGGAACGCTTCCTACGCTGAGCCGCGACGAGGCGAAGGACAAACTGGAGGCTGCCGGCGCCAAGGTGGCCGGCTCCGTCAGCAAGAAGACCGACTATGTCGTCGCGGGCGCCGAGGCGGGCAGCAAGCTCGACAAGGCGCGCGACCTCGGCGTGGCGGTGATCGACGAGGCGCAGATGCTGGAGATCCTTCAAGCGGCCACCTGAACGGGCCCGACGGTGGCTTTACAAGGCTCCTGGCAAGCCCTGTCAACAAGGCGGATGATCCGACGTTGAACGGATGCGTGGCGACCAGGAGTCCTCATGAATCGAATTCGTCTTATTGGCGCTTGTATCGTGATCGGCGGGGCTGCCTTGCTCAGCGGTTGCGTGGCGTACCCGGCGGGGCCGTACTACAACGGCGCCGTGTATTCGGGGGCCTACCCCTACTATTCCTATCCGTATTCCTATCCGGCCTCGTATCCCTACTGGGGGTGGGGCGGACCCTCCGTCTTCATCGGGGGCTTCTACGGGTCCGGCTACTACGGCGGCGGGCGATATCCCTATTGGGGTCGTGGGGGCTGGGGTCACGGCGGATGGGGTCACACGGGCTGGGGTCAGGGCGGCTGGGGTCACGGGGGCTGGGGCAATGGCGGCTTCGGTCCTGGTCGGGGACCGGGCGGAGGCGGGGGGCGGGGGTTCGGCGGAGGCCGCCGCGCCTGAGCGTGGTGGCCTCGCGATAATCCCGCCATGGCCATCCGCGAAATCCTGAAAATGGGCGATCCCCGGTTGCTGCGCGTCGCGCAGCCGGTCGCAGCCTTCGATACCGACGAACTGCATCTGCTCATCCACGACATGTTCGAAACCATGCACGCGGTCAATGGCGCGGGCTTGGCCGCGCCGCAGATCGGCGTCGATCAGCAACTCGTGATCTTTGGCACCGACGCGGTGAATCCGCGCTATCCGGATGCGCCGCTCGTGCCGCGCACGGTGCTGATCAATCCGGTCATCACCCCCATCGGCGATGAGGAAGAAGAGGGTTGGGAAGGCTGCCTGTCGGTGCCGGGCCTGCGCGGCGTGGTGCCGCGCTTCGCCAACATCCGCTACACCGGCTTCGATCCGTACGGCGATCCGATCGACCGTACGGTGAGCGGCTTTCATGCCCGCGTCGTCCAGCATGAGGTGGACCACCTGCTGGGCAAGCTCTACCCGATGCGGGTGCGCGACTTCACGCGCTTCGGCTTCACCGAGGTCCTGTTTCCAGGCCTCGATGCGGGCGAGGACGACTGATCAGTTCAGCCTGATCAGTTCAGCCGACCGCCGCTGCCGGCGACGCTGAATCGTCCGGCGCCGAGGAAGGCGACTGCCATCCCGCCGAACAGGTACATGCCCTGCAGTTCGAGCGCCCAGCCACCGGTGTTTCCGAGGGCCCACAGGGTCTTCGTGTGCACCAGCCAGATCGCGAACAGCATGTTGATGACGACGATCCAGCCCGCCGCGCGCGCGTAGATCCCCGCGATCAGCAGCACCGGCGCCAGGATCTCGCCGATGAACACTAAATAGGCCAATGCGCCCGGGAGGCCATGTGCAGCGAGTTGGTTCGACACGAACCCGATGCCGCCGCTGAGCTTGGCGATACCGTGAAGAAGAATGAGCACGCCGAGCGCCACGCGCAGAACGAGCTTGCCGGTGTCATCGGAACGAATCATGGACGAGGAATCCTCTTTGGTCGGATAAAAAGGCCCCGATTGTGTTCGATGTCGATGAGCGTTTCGCGAATGTGCATCCAACCCGCGGTTCTTTGGCAGACTCTCACCTGCCTCGTAAACTGCCCGCTGCAGCTATTTCCAACAATGAAGAGGGTCTCCGAATGAACCAACGTTTCCGCCCGGCGCTTGCCGCCGCCGCCGCCGCCCTGGCTTTCATTGCCGCGCCGGCGTTTGCCGGCAAGACGCTCGACGCCGTCAAGCAACGCGGCAGCGTCAAGTGCGGCGTGACCAACGGCGTCGCCGGCTTCTCCGCGCCCGACACGCAGGGCAACTGGTCCGGCCTCGACGTCGACACCTGTCGCGCGATCGCAGCGGCCGTGCTCGGCGACGGCAAGAAGGTCGAGTTCGTTCCGCTCAACTCGCAGCAGCGCTTTTCCGCGCTGCAGGCGGGCGAGATCGACATCCTCGCGCGCAACACCACATGGACGCTGACGCGCGACGCATCGCTCGGCTTCCATTTCACGACGATCACCTATTACGACGGTCAAGGCTTCCTGGTGCCCAAGAAGATCAAGGTGACAAGCGCCAAGCAACTCAAGAACGCCACGATTTGTACTCAGGCCGGCACGACCAACGAGAAGAACGTCGCCGACTACTTCAAGGCGCAGAACATCCCTGTCAAGACCGTCGTGTTCGAGAGCTTCGAGGCCTCGTTCAAGGCATTTTTCTCCGGCCGTTGCCAGGCGTTCACGACCGACACCTCGGCGTTGGCCGGCCTGCGCAACAAGGAAGCGCCGAACCCCGACGACTATGTCATCCTGCCTGAACTGATCTCCAAGGAGCCGCTCGCGCCCCTGGTGCGCCGCGGTGACGACGAATGGTTCGCGATTGCCAAGTGGGTGCCCAATGCGCTGATCGAGGCCGAGGAGTTCGGCATCACGCAAGCCAACATCGACGATCTGAAGGCCAACAGCAAGGACCCGGCGCAGCAGCGGCTGCTCGGCACCAGCGACGACCTCGGCAAGTTGCTGGGTCTCGACAAGGACTGGTCCTATCGGGCCATCAAGGCCGTGGGCAACTACGGCGAAGTCTTCGAGCGCAACGTCGGTCCGAAATCCGTGCTCAAGTTGCCCCGCGGCGCCAACAACCTCTGGAACAAGGGCGGCCTGATGTACGGATTGCCGGTCCGATGAGTCGGCCGGCGGCCAGCGGGCGCCGCGCCGTCTGGTTCGCCTGGGCGGTACAGGGCGTGCTGATCGCGGCGGTCGTGGGTGGCGCCTTCTTGCTGGTCCACCATGCGCTCGAGGTGCTCCGGGCGCGCGGCGTGCGCTCGGGATTCGACTTTCTCCTTCAGCCGGCGGGATTCGAGATCTCCGAAGGGTGGCTGAATTTCAACGCGGGCCAGCCATTCTGGCGCGCCTTTCTGGCGGGATTGATCAACACGATCCGCGCCGCGATTCCCGCTGCTGTCGTCGCGGTCGTCTTCGGCACGCTGCTGGGCATCGGCCGCCTGGCGCCGCACGTGCTGGTGCGTGGCCTGTGCGGCGCGTACGTCGAGACGATCCGCAACGTGCCACTGCTGGTGCAGTTGCTGATGCTGTACTTCGCGCTCACGCAACTGCTGCCGGACTCGACCGAACCGCTCGAGCTGGCGAATGGCTTCTGGCTCAGCAAGGGCGGTCTTTCGATGCCGTGGCCGGTGAGCGACGAGGGCGGCTGGTGGCCGAGCCACTTCGAATGGCCCGAGCGTGGCAGCTTCAACGTGAGCGGCGGCGCGGCGCTGAGCCCGGAATACCTCGCGGTAGTGATCGCGCTGGCCCTCTACACGGCAGCTTTCGTCGCGGAGATCGTGCGTGCCGGCATCACGTCCGTTTCACAGGGGCAGAAACTGGCGGCGCAGGCGCTCGGGCTTTCGCCTTGGCAGCAACTCCGGATCGTGGTGCTGCCGCAAGCGCTGCGTGTGATCGTGCCGGCGCTCACCAATCAGTTGCTGAGCCTGACCAAGAATTCTTCGCTCGCCGTCGCGGTGGGCTATCCGGAACTGGTTTCGATCGCCAACACTTCGATCAACTCGACGGGCCGGGCCTTCGAATGCATCGCGGTGATCATGGTGATTTACCTCGGGCTGTCGCTGCTCATTTCCGCCGCAATGAACCGCTACAACGCGCGTGTCGCACTCCGGGGATGGCGATGAGCGGCACGGTCCGATCGCCCGTCGCATGGCGCGCGGAGCTGTGGGGATCACCGCTGCGCGCGGCGTCGACGGTTGCGCTCATCTTCCTGTTCGGATGGGCGGGTTTTCACCTCATCGATTGGGCTGTGCTGCATGCCGTGTTTCGCCCGGACGCCGAAGCCTGCCGGGCCGTGCAGCACGGCGCCTGCTGGGGCGTGATCGCCGAGAAGTGGCGGCCCATCGTGTTCGGGCGCTATCCCTACGAAGACCAGTGGAGGCCGGCGGTCGCTGTCACCGTGCTTTCCGCGACGACGATGCTGAGCGCCTGGCCGCGCACCTGGCGGTGGTGGCTGCTGCCAGTGTGGCTCGTGACGCTGGCGCTATTCCTGGTGCTGATGCGCGGCGGCATTTTCGGACTGGATCCCGTGCCCACCAATCGCTGGGGCGGATTGCCCCTCACCATCGGGCTGGCCGTCGTCGGACTGGCGCTCGCATTTCCACTGGCGCTGGCTCTTGCGCTCGGGCGGCGTTCGCAGTGGCCGGCCGTGCGCACGCTTTGCGCGACCTACATCGAGCTGGTGCGCGGCGTCCCGCTGATCTCGGTGCTGTTCATGGCCTCGTTCCTGCTGCCGTTGCTCTGGCCGGCGGGGTGGCAGCCCGATGTGCTGATTCGAGTTCTTGCAGGGCTGTCACTGTTTGTCGCCGCCTACCTTGCAGAGATCATTCGCGGCGGCCTGCAGGCGGTGCCGCGCGGACAGACCGAAGTGGCGATGGCACTGGGCTTCGGGCGCTGGCCGGTGCAGCGCGACATCGTGCTGCCGCAGGCGCTCCGGATCGTGGTTCCGGCGCTCACGAACAGCGTGGTGGGTACCTTGAAGGACACCTCGCTGGTCACCGTGGTGGGCTTGTTCGAGCTGACCGGCGCGCTGGGGCTTGCCCTCGGCGGCGATCCCACTTGGCGGCCGTTCTACCTGGAGGGCTACCTCTTCATCGCGCTGGTCTACTGGGTGCTGTGCTTCGGGTTGTCGAGGTACAGCGTGTGGCTGGAGCGGCGGCTGGCCACGGGGAGGGTTTAGAGACCACTCCTCAGGAAGCCAACGCCTCCAGCAGTTCCGTCTCGATCGCCGCTTGCGCCCGCTGGCCCTGCAATTCCGGCCCGCTGATCAGGAAGGTATCTTCCACACGCTCGCCCAAGGTTGAAACCTTGGCAAGCTGCAGATTGAGATGGTGCCGGGCCAGCACGCGTGCGACCGAATAAAGCAAGCCCGCGCGGTCGCTGGCCGAGATGCTGAGCAGCCAGCGTTGCGCCTTCTCGTCCGGCAGGAGGCTGACGCGCGGCTTGATCGGAAAGCTGCGCACGCGGCGCGAGACGCGGCCCTTGCTTGGCGTGGGCAGCGGACCCGCCTCGCTCAGCGTCTTGGTCAGCCCGGCCTCGACCATGTTGATGAGGTCGCGGTAGTGCTCCGGAATGAAGGTGGTGATCACCTGGAAGGTGTCGAGCGCGAAACCGTTGCTCGTGGTGTGCACCTTGGCATCCAGGATGTTGAAGGATGCCTGGTCGAAATAGCCGCAGATGCGCATGAACAGGTCCGGCAGGTCGGGCGTATAGACCGCGACCTGCAAGCCTTCGCCAACCGGCGACAGCCGGGCCCGGACCACCGGCGGCGTGCGCGGGTCGATGGGCACGCCCGGATGCGGGACGTGACGCGAAAGCTGTTTGGCATGCCAGGCGATCTCCGACGCGTCGTGGCGCATGAAGTAGCCGACGTCGAGCGTTTCCCAGAGCGCCTTGTGCGAATCCAGGGGCTCCGCGTGCAGCGCGAGTTGCACGAGGGCCTCGCGCTTGCGCGACTCGATCTCGGCGCCCGGGTCGGGCATGCGGCCGCCCAGAGTGCGCAAGGTCAGACGATAAAGGTCCTCGAGCAGCTTGCCCTTCCACGCGTTCCAGACGCGCGGTGAAGTGCCCCGGATGTCCGCGACGGTGAGCAGGTAGAGCGCCGTCAGGTAGCGCTCGTTGCCCACGCGCTTGGCAAAGGCGCCGATCACCTCGGGGTCGCCCAGGTCCTGCTTCTGCGCGACCTGGCTCATCACCAGGTGTTCTCCGACGAGGAATTCGATGAGCTTGGCGTCCTCGCGCGAAATCTCGTGCTGGCGGCAGAAGCGCCGCACGTCGCGCGCGCCCAGTGTCGAATGGTCACCGCCGCGGCCCTTGGCGATATCGTGGAACAGCGCCGCGATGTAGAGGATCCACGGCTTGTCCCACCCGGCCGCGAGCTGTGAGCAAAACGGGTATTCGTGCGCATGCTCGGCGATGAAGAAGCGCCGGACGTTGCGGACCACCATCAGGATGTGCTGGTCGACCGTATAGACATGGAACAGGTCGTGCTGCATCTGCCCCACGATGCTGCGGAAGACGCGCAGGTAGCGGCCCAGCACCGACGTCTGGTTCATGAGCCGGAGCGCATGCGTGATGCCGCGCGGTTGCAGCAGCATGCGCATGAAGGTCGCGTGGTTCACGCGGTCGTTGCGGAACTTGCTGTCCATGACATGGCGCGCGTTGTAGAGCGCCCGCAGCGTGCGCGCCGACAGACCGTTGACGCCGATCGTCTTCTGGTAGAGCAGGAAGGTCTCGAGGATCGCGTGCGGATCCTTGAGGTAGAGATCGTCGCTCGCGACCTCGATCAGCCCCGCCTTTTCGTAGAACCGCTCGTTGATGGGCGTCGGTTCCTCGAACTGCGGCTGGAGACGGTCGGCGATGTTCAGGAGCAGGATCTGGTTGAGCTGTGTGACCGCCTTGGCCGCCCAGTAGTAGCGGCGCATGAGCGCTTCGCTGGCCATGCGCTGCGATTCGCCGACATAGCCGAAGGTCGCGGCCACGGCGGTCTGCAGGTCGAACACCAGGCGGTCTTCGCGGCGGTTGGCCGTCACGTGCAGGCGGGCGCGGATCAGGCTCAGCAGCGCCTCGTTGCGCTTGATCTGCTGAATCTCGAAAGTGGTGGCCAGGCCGTTCTTGGCGAGGTCATCCCAGCGGTTGCCGAAGCCCGCGGCCTTGGTCATCCAGAGGATCGTCTGCAGGTCGCGCAGGCCGCCTGGCGATTCCTTGCAATTGGGTTCGAGCGCGTAGGGCGTGTTTTCGAACTTCTGGTGCCGATGCCGCATTTCCTGCGACTTGGCGGTGAAGAAGGCCTGCGGGTCGATGGCCGCGAAGAAGCTCTTGCGGAACGTCGCGTAGAGCTTCTTGTCGCCGACGATCAGGCGCGATTCGAGCAGCGAGGTCTGTACGGTGACGTCCTTCGCCGCTTCGGCGAGGCATTCCGACACCGTGCGTACGCTGGAGCCGATTTCGAGGCCCGCGTCCCAGCAATGGCCGATGAAGGCTTCGAGACGGCCTGGTTCGATGTCCTCTCCGTGGCCTTCGGGCAGCAGCAGCAGCACGTCGACATCGGAATACGGGAACAGCTCGCCCCGTCCGAACCCGCCGACCGCGACCAGCGCCAACTGGTTGCCGAAACCGGCGTCGGCCCACAGCGCGCTCAGTGTTTCGTCGGCCAGCGCGGCGAGCTGGCGCAGCACCGTGTGCACGCTGCGTGCGGGCGCGCGGGCGCTGCGGAGCTGGTCGAACAGGGCCAGCTTGTGGGTACGGTAGGCGTCACGCAACGAGGAAATGTCCACTGTGGCAGCCCTGGGAGGCCGATGCCACGTCAAGCCGCGGCGGTGGCGGTGACGAAAGCGGGCGGCGGCGGGCTGCCGGCCGAGAGCGTGAGCACCTCGTAGCCGGTCTCGGTGACAAGCACCGTGTGCTCCCACTGCGCCGACAGCGAATGATCGCGCGTCACGATCGTCCAGCCGTCGTATTGGCCGCCCTTGGCGTCTTCCTTGATCTCGCGCTTGCCCGCGTTGATCATCGGCTCGATGGTGAAGGTCATGCCGGGCTTGAGTTCTTCGAGCGTGCCGGGCCGGCCGTAGTGCAGCACCTGCGGTTCTTCATGGAAGCCGCGGCCGATGCCGTGGCCGCAGAACTCGCGCACCACCGAAAAGCCGTTGCTTTCGGCAAAACGCTGGATCGCGAAGCCGATGTCGCCCAGGCGAGCACCCGGCTTGACCTTGACGATGCCGTGCCACATCGCGTCGTAGGTGAAGGTGCAGAGGCGTTTCGCCGCGATCGAGGCGTCGCCGACGACGAACATGCGGCTCGTGTCGCCGTGCCAGCCGTCCTTGATGACGGTGATGTCGCAATTGATGATGTCGCCCTTCTTGAGCGGCTTGTCATTCGGGATCCCGTGACAGACGACATGGTTGACGGAGGTGCAGATCGACTTGGGGTAGGGCACGGTGCTGGCGCCCATGTAGTTCAGGGGCGCCGGGATCGCGCCCTGGACCTGCGTGATGTAGTCGTGCGCGAGCTTGTCGATCTCGTTGGTGGTGACGCCGGGCTTGATGTGGGGGGTGATGTAGTCCAGCACTTCGGAGGCGAGGCGGCATGCCACGCGCATGCCGGCCACGCCATCGGCGTCTTTGTAGGTAATGCTCATGGCCGGAATTATCCCATTCGGAACGTTAAAATTCAGGGTTAGCGCGGATGGCCCCAGTCAGCGGCTGCCGCCTCATTCTCTTCATTCCCAACGCGGCCGACTGGCCGATCCGAACGTGACGTTGCCCGTGAAACCGCCCCTCCATTCCGTTGCTCCCGTGGTGACTTTCTTCGAGGGCGGCAGCGCGCTCAGCGAATTCCGGGCGCAGCAACTGCTGCCGCGCCTCCAGGCCGTCGATTCGCGCATCGAGGGCCTGAGCGCCCGTTTCGTCCACCTGGTCGTCACCGACGCTGCGATCGACCCGTCGGCGCGCGAGCGCTTCGCGGCGCTCCTGGGCTATGGCGAGCCCTTCGTCGCGCCTGCCAAGGCCGGCCTGAAAGTCGTCGTCACGCCCCGCCTGGGCACCGTGTCGCCCTGGGCATCCAAGGCCACGGACATCGCGCACAACTGCGGGCTCGCGCTCCGCCGCGTCGAGCGCGTCACCGAATACCACCTGGCGCTGAAGTCGCCCCTGCTAGACAAGGCGCTGGGCAAGACCGCCACGCTCGAAGGCGACAAGCTCGCGGCGGTCGCCGATCTGCTCCACGACCGCATGACCGAATCCGTGCTGGCCCGGCTCGACCAGGCCGCCGGTCTTTTTGCCGAGTTGCCGCCGCAGCCGATGGCGCAGGTCGACGTGCAGGGCGGCGGCCGGGCCGCGCTGGTGGAGGCCAACAGGACCTTCGGCCTCGCGCTGGCGGAGGACGAGATCGACTACCTGGTCGACGCCTTCACCCGCCTGGGGCGCAACCCCAGCGACGTCGAGCTGATGATGTTCGCGCAGGCCAACAGCGAGCACTGCCGCCACAAGATCTTCAACGCCGACTTCATCATCGACGGCCAGCCGCAGCCGCAGAGCCTGTTCTCGATGATCCGCCACACCGAGCGCCAGAACCCGCAGCACACCGTCGTCGCCTACACCGACAACGCCTCGATCATGGAAGGCACGCGGATCGAGCGCTTCGTTGCCGCATCGGATTCCGGCAGCTACGCCAAGCAGGACGCGCTGAGCCACGTGCTGATGAAGGTCGAGACGCACAACCACCCGACGGCGATCTCGCCGTTTCCCGGCGCTTCGACCGGCGCCGGCGGTGAAATCCGCGACGAAGGCGCCACCGGCCGCGGTTCCAAGCCCAAGGCGGGCCTGACCGGCTTCACGGTGTCGAAGCTGTGGCCGAAGGACGGCAGCTACGGCAAGCCGCACCACATCGCGAGCCCGCTGCAGATCATGACCGAGGGCCCGCTCGGCGGCGCCGCGTTCAACAACGAATTCGGCCGGCCCAACCTGCTCGGCTACTTCCGCGAGTACGAACAGGCCGTGGGCAGCGATGGCGACACCGTGCAGCGCGGCTATCACAAGCCCATCATGATTGCGGGCGGCCTGGGCAGCATCGATGCCGACCAGACAAAGAAGATCCAGTTCCCGGCCGGCGCGCTGTTGATCCAGCTCGGCGGCCCCGGCATGCGCATCGGCATGGGCGGCAGCGCGGCGAGTTCGATGGCGACCGGCGCCAACGCGGCCGAGCTGGACTTCGATTCGGTGCAGCGCGGCAATCCCGAGATCGAGCGTCGGGCGCAGGAGGTCATCAACCATTGCTGGCAGCAAGGCGATGCGAACCCGATCCTCGCTATCCATGACGTCGGCGCAGGCGGCTTGAGCAACGCTTTCCCCGAGCTCACCAACGACGCCGGGCGCGGCGCGCGCTTCGACCTGCACGCCGTGCCGCTCGAAGAGTCCGGCATGGCGCCCAAGGAAATCTGGTGCAACGAGAGCCAGGAGCGCTACGTGCTGGCGATTGCGCCCGAGTCGCTCGACCGGTTCCGCGCGTTCTGCGAACGCGAGCGCTGCCCGTTTGCCGTGGTCGGCGTTGCGACCGAGGAGCGCCAGCTGCTGGTCGGCGACGAAGGCGCCGATGCGCAACCCGTCGACATGCCCATGGACGTGTTGCTCGGCAAGCCGCCCAAGATGCTGCGCGACGTCAAGACCGTCGAGCGTCGCTTCAAGCCCCTGGACCTGACGGGCGTGGATCTGCAGAAAGCAGCCATCGACGTGCTGTCGCATCCGACCGTTGCCTCCAAGCGTTTTCTCATCACCATCGGCGACCGCACGGTCGGCGGGTTGAGCCACCGCGACCAGATGGTCGGACCCTGGCAGGTGCCGGTGGCCGATTGCGCCGTGACGCTGGCCGACTACAAGGGTTTTGCCGGCGAGGCAATGAGCATGGGCGAGCGCACGCCGCTCGCGGCCATCGACGCACCGGCCTCCGGCCGCATGGCGGTGGCCGAAGCCATCACGAACCTGCTGGCTGCGCCGATCGAGCTGTCGCGCGTCAAGCTGTCGGCCAACTGGATGGCGGCCTGCGGCGAGCCCGGCGAAGATGCCGCGCTGTACGACACCGTCAAGGCGGTCGGCTTGGAGCTGTGTCCTGCGCTAGGCATCTCGATTCCCGTCGGCAAGGATTCGCTGTCGATGCGCACCCAATGGCAGGACGGCGGCGCCCAGAAGAAGGTGACGTCGCCGGTGAGCCTGATCGTGACCGCATTCGCCACGCTGGCGGATGTGCGCGGCACCCTCACGCCGCAACTCCATGCCGAAGAGGCCGACAGCACGCTGGTCCTGATCGACCTCGGCCATGGCAAGCACCGCATGGCCGGCAGTATCCTCGCGCAGACGCTGGAACAGAGCGGCGACATCGTGCCCGATCTGGACGATCCGCTAGACCTGGTCAAGCTGGCTGCGGCAGTCAATGCGCTGCGCGCCGAGGGCAAGATCCTCGCCATGCACGACCGCAGCGACGGCGGCCTGTTCGCCGCGGCCTGCGAAATGGCCTTTGCCGGCCATGTCGGCGTGGCGCTGAACGTCGACCTGCTGGTCACTGAAGGCGACGGCATCAGCGACAGCCGCGCCGAATACGGCGACGCCAAGAACTGGGCCGGCCAGGTCAGCGCACGCCGCGAGGAACTCACGCTCAAGGCCCTTTTCAACGAAGAGCTTGGCATGCTGCTGCAAGTGCGCACGTCGGAGCGCAACGAGGTCATGCAGACCCTGCGTGCCCACGGCCTGAGCACCCACAGCCATTTTGTCGGCAAGACCCGGCCTGATGCGTCGACCATGGACGCCGGCAAGGGCAAGATCGAAGTGTGGCGCGACGCCAAGGCCGTCTTCAGCGCCAACCTCATTGATCTGCATCAGGTCTGGGATTCCGTCAGCTGGAAGATCTGCCGCGAACGCGACAACCCGGACTGCGCCGACGCCGAACATGCCGCGGCCGGCGATTCGCAGGACCCGGGCGCGCACGTGCTGTTGGCGGACGGTGTCGCAGACAACGTTGCCGCGCCATTCCTGAAACTTGCGAAACCGAAGGTCGCCATCCTGCGCGAGCAAGGTGTCAATTCGCACGTCGAGATGGCCTACGCCTTCACCGAAGCGGGCTTCGAGGCTTTCGACGTGCACATGACCGACCTCCAGACGGGCAGGGCGGACCTGGCGGACTTCAAGGGCGTCGTGGCTTGCGGGGGCTTCAGCTATGGCGACACGCTCGGTGCCGGCATCGGCTGGGCGCGCAGCATCACCTTCAACCCGAAGCTGGCCGATCAGTTCAAGGGCTTCTTCGGGCGCACCGACACCTTCGGTCTGGGCGTCTGCAACGGCTGCCAGATGTTCGCCGAATTGGCCGACATCATTCCCGGCGCCGAAGACTGGCCGCGCTTCACGACCAACCAGAGCGAGCGTTTCGAGGCGCGCCTGTCGATGGTCGAAATTCTTGAATCGCCCAGCCTTTTCTTCGCCGGCATGGCGGGAAGCCGTCTGCCGATCGCGGTTGCGCACGGCGAGGGCTACGCCAACTTCAAGCACCGTGGCAATCCGGCCAAGGCCATCGCCGCGATGCGCTTCGTCGACAACCACGGCCAGCCGACCGAACGCTATCCGTTCAACCCCAACGGCAGCGCAGGCGGCCTCACATCGGTGACCACCGCCGACGGCCGCTTCACCGCGCTGATGCCGCACCCCGAACGGGTGTTCCGCAACATTCAGATGAGCTGGACGTCAGGCGACAAGAGCGAGTTCAGCCCCTGGCTGCGAATCTGGCGCAACGCCAGAAAGTGGGTGGGCTGAACGCCCAGAGCGCGACTACACCCTCGCGCAGGACATCACGCGACGCCAGCGCTCGCCCAATCCGCACGATTCGCGGCGGCGTTGAGATATGCTCCTATCGTGCAGCGCGCCGCCGCGATCATCGGTTCCGCGATCTTCCTGGTCATCGCTCCGGGCACGCTCGCCGTGTACGTCCCTTGGTACCTCACGCACTGGCACTTCGCGCCTCCGCTATTCCCGATCGCGCGCGTGCTCGGCGCCGCCCTGATCGTTGCCGGGTTGCCCATCTTGCTCGATTCGTTCGCTCGCTTCGCGTTGCAGGGCCTCGGCACACCGGCGCCCGTAATGCCTCCCAAGCGCCTCGTCGTCACCGGGCTCTATCGCTACGTCCGCAATCCGATGTACGTCGCAGTCACGGCGTTGATCGCCGGCCAGGGCCTCCTGTTCGGGAGCGTCACGGTGCTGGAGTACGGCGCGATCGTGTGGGCCGGATTCTTCTTGTTCGTTGTCGCCTACGAAGAGCCTGCACTGGGCGAGCAGTTCGGCGACGAGTACAAGCGCTACCGGGCGAACGTGAGGCGATGGTTACCGCGCATCACCCCATGGCGCGGGTAGGTGGTAAGAACGCTGCGTGCGCGTCGTCGTCCAGCATCGCGATTCGCACGGCAATCGCGTCGCGCGCGTCACGTTCAAGGCCGGGCAAGCGGTCTCCGAGCCACCCGAAGGTGGCGAGGGCCGCTTTTTCCTTCCAGAAACACCGCGGAACCGGCTCCGCCGGCCCGCTGGTGTTGCCCCCGGCGAGGGGGTGGGCGGCTACACGAAGTGAGCCAACCTGGGGGAGAGCCAGTTACTCGACTTTTGCCTTGGCGCGCAGTTCTTCCTGGTACTTCTGCAGACGCTGCTGCTGCAGTTGCTGAATGATCTGCGGTTTGACTTCGTCGAACTTCGGCAGCTGTGCCTGGCGGATGTCGTCAACGCGGATGATGTGATAGCCGAACTGTGTCTTGACCGGTGCGGCCGTGGTCTCACCCTTGTTGAGCTTGACCATGGCTTCGGAGAACTCAGGCACGAAGCTCGACGGCGAAGCCCAATCCAGGTCGCCACCGTTGGCGCCCGATCCCGGGTCCTTGCTCTGCTTCTTGGCGACGTCCTCGAACTTGGCGCCCTTCTTGAGGTCGGCGAGGATCTTCTTGGCCTGGTCTTCGGTCTCGACCAGGATGTGACGTGCCTTGAATTCCTTGCCGCTGTTGGCTGCAGCGAACTTGTTGTATTCGGCTTGCGCGTCGGCGTCCGAAACGGTGTTGGTCTTGCGATAGTTGTCGAACAGCTGGCGGATCAGGATGGCCTGGCGCGCGAGTTCGAGCTGGTTCTTGTAGTCCTCGGTCGAGTCGAGGCCTTGCTTCTGCGCTTCCTGCATGAACACTTCGCGGGTGATCACTTCTTCGCGCAATTGCCCTTGCATTTCCGGCGTGACCGGACGGCCGGCGGCGGCCAGCTGCTGTGCCAGCACGTCCATGCGTACCTTCGGCACCGGCTTGCCGTTGACGATGGCCGCGTTCTGCGCAAGCGCCGCGAGGGGAACCGCGCCAAGGAGCACGGCGGCCGCGAAGGCCTGCAAGATTTGTTTCTTCATAGGGGGAGCCTCGGTCCTGGAGGGAAGCGCGCGAAGGCGCGAGTGAAAAAAGCGCTGAAATGAAAAGGGGGAATTTTTGGCCGCACGGGGCGGCAGGTGTGATCAAAGCGCTTCAAAGCGTTTCGATGGCAATCGCGTGAAGACCCCGTGCGATGAAAACTTGCAGCGCATCATACACAAGCCGATGTTGCGCCACGCGGGGCTTGCCGGCGAACAACGGCGAGGCGATGCGGACGCGGAAATGAGTGCCGTAGCCATCCGCATTGGCGCCCGCATGACCGGCATGCGCGGCGCTTTCGTCGATCACTTCGAGTTGGGTCGGCTGAAGCGCGTCACGCAGACTCGCTTCGAGATCCGCAGATGTCGGAAGGCTCATGCAGCAGGCTTGTCGGACTTGAGGTAGGGCGAGATATACAAGCCCTGCGCGACCAGGAAGACGATCGGGAACACATAGCCCCAGAGCTTGAAGTTGACCCACGCCTCGGTGCTGAAATACGCGGCCACGTAGCCATTGAGCACTGCCATGAACACGCAGTAGGCGATCCAGGCCACATTCAACCGCCCCCAGATGTGCGTGGGCAGCTCGAGCTGCGCGCCGAGCAGCATCTTGAGGAAGTTCTTCTTGAAGACCCACAGCGCAATGGCCAGCGCCACCGCCATGGCACCGTAGAGCACCGTCGGCTTCCACTTGATGAAGCGGTCGTCGTGCAGTGCCAGCGTGAGCGATCCGAAAAGAAGGATCAGCACCAGCGTGGCCTTCTGCATCGGCAGCAGCTTGCGTTCGGTGAACCAGATGATCGCCATCTGGATGACCGTGCCGGCCATGAGCACGCCGGTGGCGGTGTAGATGTCGTAGAGCTTGAACGCGCCGAAGAACAGCAGGATCGGGAAGAAATCGAGGATCAGTTTCATGGTCAGGGGATCCGGGATCAGTCGGTCTCGCGCTTCTGGAAGTCCAGCGAGGCCGAGTTCATGCAATAGCGCAGGCCGGTCTCTGTCGGCCCGTCCGGAAACACGTGGCCAAGATGGGCGCCGCAATTGGCGCAGACGTTTTCGGTGCGAACCATGCCGTGCGAGCGGTCGACGATGTTGCGGATCGCGCCGGGCACCGCTTCCTGCGAGAAGCTTGGCCAGCCGCAGCCGGCGTCAAACTTGGTGGCCGACTCGAACAGCTTGGCGCCGCAGCAGATGCAATGGTAGGTGCCGTCGTCCCAGTGGGCTTCGTACTTTCCGGTGAAGGGGCGCTCGGTCGCTGCATGGCGCGTGACCTCGAAAGCGGCGGGTTCGGCGCCTTTATCGGCAAGCACGGCTTTCCATTCGGCGTCGGTTTTCTGGATGGGTTCGGTCATGATGAGCAGCTGATTTCGATCGTGGAAGCCCAATCGGGCGGGAAACCGGCGAAAGCCTCGTGGCCGGCGTGCTCTTCAAATGGGGTTTCGAGCAGCGCGAGCAAGGTGGCAACGCCGGAATAGTCCTTCTGCTGCGCGGCTTCGATGGCTTGCTGGCCCAAGTGGTTCCGCAGCACGAACTTGGGGTTGGACTGGATCATCAGGTCGGCCGCCCGCGCCGCTGGAATGCCCTTGCGGCGTTCCGAAAACGATGCCAGCCAGCCGTCGATGCCGGCGCGGTCGATGAAGAGATCGCGCACGACGTCCGGATTGTCGCCTGCCACGAGGCCGGACAGACGCCGCCAGAAGATCGTGTAGTCGACCTTTTCCTGCGCCAGCAGTTTCAGCACGCCCTCGATGAGCGCGCGGTCGGATTCTGCCGAGTCGATGAGGCCCAGCTTGGCCCGCATGCGTGCCTCGAATTCGTTCGGGAAGACAGTCTTGTACGACTCCAGCGCGGCGATCGCGATTTCCTGGTCACCGATCAACGGCAGCAGCGCCTGAGCGAGGCAGAACAGGTTCCAGTAGGCGACGTTGGGCTGCTGGTTGTAGGCATAGCGGCCGGACGTATCGCTGTGGTTGCAGATGTGCCGCGGATCGAAACCATCGAGGAACTGGAAGGGCCCGTAGTCGATGGTGAGCCCGAGGATGCT
This sequence comes from Variovorax sp. 05L425, assembly GCF_056397705.1. NCBI lineage: Bacteria > Pseudomonadati > Pseudomonadota > Betaproteobacteria > Burkholderiales > Comamonadaceae > Variovorax > Variovorax sp. 05L425. Next base: position 145,238 of record NZ_JBFTNY010000015.1, read on the forward strand.
CATGTTGTCGGTGTTCATCACGCCGTGGCAGAAGCCGACCGCCTGCCACTGCGCGAGCAGGGCGGCTGTGCGCTCGCTCACCGCTTCGAGCAAAGCCGCGTAGGCGTTGCCGTTGAAGCGGTCGGTGGTCCGGCAGGCGGGGTCGTAGCGGTCGATCACGTAGTCCGCCAGGGCGCGCAGTTCGTCGTCGCGCTGGTTGGCGGCGAAATGCTCGAAGTGCCCGAAGCGGATGAAGCTCGGCGACAGGCGGGTGACCACGGCCGCGGTTTCGAGTTCTTCGCGGCGCACGCGGGCGTCCGAGCCGGTCACGCAAAGTGCCCGGGTCGTCGGGATGCCCAGCGCGTGCATCGCCTCGCTGCACAGGAACTCGCGGATGCTGGAGCGCAGGACGGCACGGCCATCGCCCATGCGGGAGTACGGCGTGAGCCCGCTGCCCTTCAACTGGACTTCGAGGCCGCCCGCTGTCTCGCCGAGCAGGATCGCCCGGCCGTCGCCGAGCTGGCCGGCCCAAACGCCGAATTGGTGCCCGCTGTAGACGGTGGCGATCGGCCGCGTTCCGGCGATGGGGGCGTTTCCGGTGAAAGCCGCCAACCCTTCGTCCGATTCCAGCAAGGACGGATCCAGGCCGAGCTCGCGCGCGGCCAAGAGGCTGCGACCGACCCAATAGGGCTCCGGCAGCGGGCGGGGCTGGAGTTCGGTGAAGAATTGGGAGCCCAGGCCTGAAAAGCCGGGGACCCAGCGCAGTCCGAGGTCCACGACGTCGGCTTCGTCTGCAAGCATGGTCATGGGCCGGATTGTCCCGCACCGGACGCCGACCCCAAAACGCAAGGGGAATGGTGCTACTGTGGCGCCCATGGACGGACTCATGGTGCGCACCACAGCGCAAGGCAAGGTCGAAGGCGTCGACGACACCGTCGGCAGCGGTACCTATTACTGGAAGGGCATCCCCTTCGCCCAGCCGCCGGTCGGCGCGCTGCGCTGGCGCGCGCCGGTCGAGCCCGAACCCTGGACCGGCATCCGCGAGGCGCGCGAATTCGGCCAGCCCTGCCTGCAAGTCGGCCGCATCTATGGTCCGGGTACCAACAATACCTGCGACGCGACCATTGCGAGCACGCTCAATACGCCGGTCGGCAGCGAGGACTGCCTGACGCTCAACATCTGGCGTCCCGCGAGCACTGACGACAAGCTGCCGGTGATGCTGTTCATCCACGGTGGCAGCAACATCTCGGGCTATAGCGCCGACCCCCTTTACGACGGCGCGAACCTCGCCCGGAAGGCGAATGCCGTGATCGTCACCGCGAACTACCGGCTCGGCGTCTTCGGCTTTCTGAATCTTCCGCAATTGCGGCCCGGCGGATCGGAGGGCGACGACTCCGGTAATTTCGCGCTCCTGGACAACCTGGCGACGCTGCGCTACATCCAGAAGAACATCGCCGCCTTCGGTGGCGATCCCGGCAATGTCACGGTGATGGGCCAATCCGCCGGCGCCATCAACCTGCTGGCGTTGATCGCCTCGCCGCTGTCCGAGGGACTCTTCCATCGCGCCATGCCGTTGAGCGGCGGGATTTCGCTCGCCAGCAACCTGCCGCAGGGCAGCCTGCCGACGCTGATGCCCGCTTCGACCTACCTGGCGCAGGGCAATGCGCTGCTGCTGAATCTGCTCGTGGCGGACGGCAAGGCGGCCGACCTCGACGCCGCTGCGGCGTTTGCCGCCAGCCAGACGAAAGAACAGATCGCCGAGTTTCTGCGCTCGCTGGACGGGAAAGCCATCCTGAACACCGTGTTCGCCAAGGGCCTGACCGGCTCAGGGCCGATTCCGGACGGCGTGGTGTTGCCCGCCGACCCGATCGCCGCGTTCGCCGCCGGGCGCTATACGAAGATGCCGATGGTGGTCGGCGTCACGCGCGACGAGGGCAAGCTGTTCGCGGCGTTCCTGACGCTGTTCGGCGGCAAGCCCGGCATCAAGATCGACGACGCGACGCGCTTCACCATGATGCAGAACTTCGATCCGGACGCGCCGACCACGCTGACGTCCGCCGACATCCTCGACGCGTCGTACCTGCCCGTGGAAACGCCCGAGACAGGTTACGACGCAATGACGGCGCGAATCACCCAGGGCTTCATGATGCGCAGCCGCGACAACCTGCTCGACACCTTGAAGACGCAGCAGGCGAACGTCTGGCATTACCAGTTCGACTGGGCGCAGGAGCCCGCGCCGTGGAACGAGATCTACGGCGCCGCGCATGTCTTCGATCTCGGCTTCGTCTTCGGCAATTTCGGTCCGTCGCTGTTCTCCAATGTGACCAACAGCGCCGCCAACCGCCCTGGACGGTTGGCCCTGTCGGACGCCATGATGGCGAGCATCACCGCCTTCCTTCGCGCCGGCGATCCGAACACGCCCGAACTCGGCGCGCACTGGGCGCCGTGGCCGTCGAAGATCGTCTTCGACGCCAGCCCGGACGCCGCCCGCATCCAAACCCACTAGGCCCGCAACAGGCTCGCAATAGGCCCGCCCGCCGCGGGTGAACTACAACTCGCGACTGCGGGTTTGTGTCATTGTGTGCAGCGCACAACATCGGCGAATCTCGGGCGGTCAGAGGACGCCGCGCCGCTGCCTCGATTTTCAGGAAGCCCATTCAACAAGGAGCCAATAGATGCTGGGTTTGATGCAGGACCAACCATTGCTGATCTCGTCGCTGATCGAGTTCGCCGAGCGCCATCACGGCGACGCCGAGATCGTCTCGCGGCGGGTGGAAGGCGACATTCATCGGTCCACCTGGCGAGAGATCGCGTCCCGCTCGCGCCAGGTCGCCAATGCGCTCGACGACGAGCAACTGCTCTTCAGCGATCGCGTCGCGACACTGGCCTGGAACGGCTATCGCCACCTCGAGCTGTACTACGGCGTGAGCGGCTCGGGTCGCGTGCTGCACACCATCAACCCGCGGCTGCACCCCGATCAGATCGCATGGATCGCCAACCACGCCGAAGACCAGATCCTGTGCTTCGACCTGACCTTCCTTCCGCTGATACAGGCCGTGCATGCCAAGTGCAAGACCATCCGGAAGTGGATCGCGCTGTGTGATGCCGACAAGCTGCCGGCCGACAGCGGCATCCCCAACCTGGTCAGCTATGAGGCCTGGATGGGCCAGCGCCCGACCGCGTACGCCTGGCCGAGCTTCGACGAAAACTCCGCGTCGAGCATGTGCTACACGAGCGGCACCACGGGCAACCCCAAGGCGGCGCTCTACAGCCATCGCTCGACCTTGCTGCATGCCTACGCCGCGGCCTTGCCGGACGTGATGACGTTGTCCGCACGCGACTCGGTCCTGCCGGTCGTACCGATGTTCCACGTCAACGCCTGGGGCATTCCGTATTCGGGGGCGCTGGTCGGCGCCAAACTGGTGTTTCCAGGCCCGGCGCTGGATGGAAAGTCGGTCTATGAACTGATCGAGGCCGAGAAAGTGAGCTTCGCCGCCGGCGTGCCGACCGTCTGGCAGATGCTGCTCGGGCACCTGCAAGCCAACGGGCTCAAGTTCTCGACGCTCAAGCGCACGGTGATCGGCGGCTCGGCCTGTCCGCCGGCGATGATCAATGCCTTCCAGCAACAGTACGGTGTCGAGGTGTTGCACGCATGGGGCATGACCGAGATGTCGCCACTCGGCACCTTGTGCACCTTGAAGAACAAGCACCTCGATATGCCGCAGGAGCAGCAGACCGCCATCCGCATGAAGCAGGGGCGGGCGATCTTCGGCGTGGACATGAAGATCATCGACGGCGACGGCAAGGATCTGCCCTGGGACGGCAAGACCTCCGGCGACCTGCTGGTCAAGGGGCCGTGGGTGGTCAAGGAATACTTCAAGGGCGAGGGCGGCAATCCGCTCGTGACCGACGTGAACGGCCGAGGCTGGTTCCCGACCGGTGACGTCGCGACCATCGACGCCGACGGCTTCCTGCAGATCACAGACCGCAGCAAGGACGTGATCAAGTCCGGTGGCGAATGGATCAGTTCGATCGACATCGAGAACATCGCGGTGGCGCATCCGTGCGTCGCGATGGCGGCCTGCATCGGCGTCGCGCACCCCAAGTGGGACGAGCGCCCGATCGTCGCCGTCGTGAAGAAGCCGGGCAGCGAAGTTTCTCGCGATGAGCTGCTCGCGTTCTACGAGGGCAAGACGGCCAAATGGCAGATTCCCGACGACGTGGTGTTCGTCGAGGCGATTCCGCTCGGCGCCACCGGCAAGATCCTGAAGACGCGCCTGCGTGAGCTGCTGCGCGACTACAAGTTGCCGGGCGTCTGACCCCGCCGTTCTACCGCTGGGTAGCACCAACAGGATGCGCCGTGTCGCATGGGTGATAGAAACAGCCCCGGCAGCGCTTTTCTTACGGGCATTCCCTGACGGGCGAGGTTCCAAACACTTGTAATCTCGTCCCGCATTCCGACAGCTTGACCCCAGGAGACTCTCAATGAAGTTCGCTCTGAAATTCGCAACTGCCGCCATCCTTGTAGCCAGCGCCACCGGCGCCTTCGCTCAAAAGGGTGAAACCGTCAAAATCGCCTGGATCGACCCGCTCTCGGGTCTGATGGCAGCGGTCGGTACCAACCAGCTGAAGACCTACCAGTTCCTGGCCGAGGAATTCAACAAGAAGAACGCCGCCGGCGTGAAGTTCGAGATCATCGGCATCGACAACAAGCTCAGCCCGCAGGAAACCACGAATGCGCTGCGCTCGGCGCAGGACCAGGGCGCGCGCTACGTCCTCCAGGGCAATGGCTCCGGCGCGGGACTGGCGATCGTCGACGCTCTGGACAAGAGCAACGCCCGCAATCCCGGCAAGGAAATGCTGTACATCAACTACGCTGCGGTCGACCCCGACATGACCAACAGCAAGTGCAGCTACTGGCACTTCCGCCTGGACGCCGACACCTCCATGAAGATGGAAGCGCTGACCACTTTCATGAAGGACCAACCGGAGATCAAGAAGGTCTACATCATCGGCCAGAACTACTCGCACGGCCAGCAGGTCTCCAAGTACGCCAAGGAGAACCTGGCGCGCAAGCGGCCTGACGTGCAGATCGTCGGCGACGACCTCCACCCGCTGGCGCAGGTGCGCGACTTCGCGCCGTACGTTGCCAAGATCAAGGCCTCGGGCGCCGATACGGTGATCACCGGCAACTGGGGTTCCGACCTGACGCTGCTGATCAAGGCGGCGAACGATGCCGGCCTCAACAACGTCAAGTTCTATGTCTACTACGGCAGCGTGAGTGGCACGCCGACTGCCATGGGCGCCGCAGCTGCGGGCAAGGTGTACCAGGTGGCCTATGGCCACGCCAACATGGGCGGCGAGATCGAGCGCCTGGGCAACGAGTTCAACAAGAAGTTCAAGGAAGACCTCTACACACAGTCGGCCTATACGGCGTTCGCGATGCTGAGCGACGCCTTTGTCAAGGCCAAGTCGACCGATCCGGTCAAGGTGGCCGCCGCACTGGAAGGCATGCGCTTCAAGAGCTTCAATGGCGACGTCGAGATGCGCAAGACTGACCACCAGTTGCAGCAAGGCCTCTATATCGCCAAGTGGGAGAAGGCGGGCGGCAAGTACCCCGTCGATGCCGAAGGAACGGGCTACACCTTCGTGCCCGTGAAGTACTACGAGCCCTACGTGGCCAGCACGCCCACCACGTGCGAAATGAAGCGGCCGAGCCCCTGATTCCCTGACGGGGAATTGACCGGTCGAGGCCCGACTTCAAAACTCGGGCCTCTTTTCTTTCCACGCGACCCCAAGGACCGATGAACGTCGAATTCTTCGTCATCTCGCTGCTCAACGGCGTCAGCTACGGCTTGCTGTTGTTCATGCTGAGCTCTGGCCTGACCCTGATCTTCAGCATGATGGGCGTGCTGAATTTCGCTCACACCAGTTTCTACATGCTGGGCGCTTATTTCGCGTACAGCATCTCGCAGGTCGTCGGCTTCTGGCCGGCGCTGGTCCTGTCGCCGCTCATCGTGTTCGCGCTCGGCGCCGCCTTCGAGCGCTACAGCCTGCGCCGCGTCCACAAGTTCGGCCACGTCCCCGAACTGCTCGTCACCTTCGGCCTGTCTTACCTGATCCTCGAATTGGTCCAGCTGGTGTGGGGCCGTTCCACCGTGCCCTATGGCTTGCCGACGCAACTGCAGGGTCCGTTGTTCACGCTCTTCGGTACGCAGTTTCCGAAGTCACGCTCGTTCATCATGCTGGTCGCGATGTTGATGCTGCTGTCGGTGTGGCTGCTGCTCACGCGTACGCGCATTGGCCTGGTGATCCAGGCGGCACTCAAGCATCCCGAAATGGTCGAGGCGCTGGGGCACAACGTGCCGCGCGTCTTCATGCTGGTCTTCGGCGGGGGCGCGGCGCTTGCCGGGCTGGCCGGAGTAATCGGCGGCAACACCTACGTGACGGAGCCGGCCATGGCGGCGTCGGTCGGATCGATTATCTTCGTCGTCGTGGTCGTCGGAGGCATGGGGTCGTTGGCCGGTGCCTTTCTCGCGTCGCTGCTGATCGGCATCCTCCAGACCTTCGCGGTCGCCATGGACCAGTCGCTCGCCGGCGGCCTGCAGATGCTCGGCGTCGCGGTGACGGACCAGACGCCGGGCTACGAGTTGCTCAAGCTCACGATTTCCCAGGTCGCGCCGATCCTGCCGTACCTGCTGCTCGTGCTCATGCTGATCTTCAGGCCCAAAGGTCTGCTCGGCACGCGGGAAGACTGACATGACGCAGCAGAACGCACAACCCATTCAAAACACTGCCGCCAGGCAGTACAACCGCTCCAAGCCCCGGAACATCTCGCGCCTGGTGATCTGGACGGTGTTCGCGGTCGCGCTGATCGTGGCGCCGCTGGTATTCACGAGCAGCCTCGCGCTGACGATGCTGTCGCAGATCGGCTATCTCATCATCATCTGCCTGAGCTACAACATGCTGCTGGGGCAGGGCGGCATGCTGAGCTTCGGGCATGCGGTGTATGTCGGCATGGGATCGTTCATCGCCATTCACGCGATGAACCTGGCGGCCAAGGGCAGCATTCCGGTGCCCTTGGTGCTGATCCCGCTGGTCGGCGGACTGGGCGGGATGGTGTTCGCCATCCTGTTCGGCTATGTCACGACCAAGAAGGCCGGCACCACCTTCGCGATGATCACGCTGGGCATTGGCGAACTCGTGGCCTCCATGGCGCTGATGTTCCCGAGCTTCTTCGGCGGCGAGGGCGGCGTGACGACCAACCGTGTCTATGGCACGCCCTTCCTCGGCCTCACCTTCGGGCCGCAGATGCAGGTCTACTACCTGATCGCGGTGTACTGTTTCATCTGCACGGCGCTGATGTATGCCTTTACCGGCACGCCGCTCGGGCGCATCCTCAACGCCGTGCGTGACAACCCCGAGCGTGTCGCCTTCATCGGCTACAACACGCAGCGGGTGCGCTACTTCGCGTTCATCATCGCGGGCTTCTTCGCCGGCATCGGCGGCGGGCTGGGGGCGATCAACTTCGAGATCGTCAACGCGGCGGACAGCCTGAGCGGCGTCCGTTCGGGCGGCTACCTGCTCTTCACCTTCCTGGGCGGCGCGACTTTCTTCTTCGGCCCGATCATCGGCGCGGTGCTGCTGGTGTTTGCCTCGGTGCTGCTGTCGGAACTGAGCAAGGCCTGGCTGCTGTACCTCGGGCTTGTCTTCCTGTTCATGGTCATGTTCGCGCCGGGCGGTGTGGCGAGCCTGATCATGATGAACCTGCGGGTTGCCAAGTTCGGCAAGTTCAAGCGCTTCTGGGGGATCTATGCGGGCCTGATCGCCACGGGCGTGCTCATGGTCGCGGGCGCAGCGGCCATTGTCGAGATGATCTATCACATGCAACTCAACGCAGCGCTCGGACCCGAGTTGCCCTTCGCCGGACTGACGCTCGACACTTCCTCTGCCGCGAACTGGACGGCCGCCGCGGCGCTGTTCTTCGTCGGACTGGGTCTGTTCGAGATCGTGCGGCGACGCTTCGTGCGCACATGGGGCCACGCACAGGAAGAAATCGAAGCCGAGATCAAGCGGAGGGAAGCCGCATGACCCACGCACTTGAACTCAAATCGTTGCGCAAGAGCTTCGGCAAGACGGAGATCATCCGCGGCGTCGATCTCGCCATCGAAGCCGGCGACCGCATCGCGATCATCGGACCCAACGGCGCCGGCAAGTCGACGCTGTTCAACCTGATCAGCGGACGGCTCGCGCCAACCAGCGGCGAGGTGCTGCTCGACGGGCAGCGCATCGACGGCAAGGAGCCTTTCGAGATCAACCGTCTCGGCTTGTCGCGCAGCTTCCAGATCACCAACATCTTCCCGAAGCTCAGCGTCTTCGAGAACCTGCGCTGCGGCGTGCTGTGGAGTCTGGGCTATCGCTATAGCTTCCTGCGCTTCCTGTCGAAACTGCACGACGCCAACGAGCGCACGGAAGAATTGATCCATCAGGTTGGTCTCGACAAGAAGCGCGACGTGCTGGCGGTCAATCTCACCTATGCGGAGCAACGCGCGCTCGAGATCGGCGTGACCATTGCCGGCGGTGCCAACGTGATCCTGCTCGACGAGCCGACCGCGGGCATGAGCAAGACCGAGACCTCGCACTTCATCGCGCTCATCAAGCACGTCACCGTGGGCAAGACGCTGCTCACCGTCGAGCATGACATGGGCGTGGTGTTCGGCCTTGCCGACAAGATCGCGGTGGTGGTCTACGGCGAAGTCATCGCCTTCGACACGCCTGCCGCCGTGCGCGCCAATCCGCGCGTGCAGGAGGCCTATCTCGGCTCGGCCGTTGCCGATGCCCAGGGCGCTGGACACTGACCGATATGCTGAAGCTTCACGACATCCACGCCTATTACGGCAAGAGCCATGTGTTGCATGGTGTTTCGTTTGACGTCGGTCCCGGGGAAATCGTGGCGCTCTTGGGTCGCAACGGCTCCGGCCGATCGACCACGGCGAAGGCCATCATGGGCCTCGTGCATGCCGAAGGAACGCTGCGCTGGAAGGAGCAGGACATCCTTCGCCGCAAGGCCTACGAGATCGCCCACCTGGGCATCGGCTACGTGCCGGAGAACCGCGACATCTTCCCGAAGCTCACGGTGCACCAGAACCTGCTGCTGGGGCAAAAAGGCAAGGGCAAAGGCAGCCGTTGGTCCTTCGACGACATGTACGGCATGTTCCCGCGCCTCAAGGAGCGACAACATACCGAGGCCGGCGTGCTCTCGGGCGGTGAGCAGCAGATGCTGACGCTGTGCCGCACGCTGATGGGCGACCCCGACCTGATCATCATCGACGAGCCGACCGAAGGCCTCGCGCCGAAGATCGTCGAACTGGTGGGGGAGTACCTGCGCACGCTGAAGGACAAGGGCATCTCCGTGCTCCTCATCGAGCAGAAGCTGACCATTGCCATGCAGATTTCCGATCGTGCGCTGGTGATGGGGCACGGCAGCATCGTTTTCGACGGAACGCCTGATTCCCTGCGCGCAGACGCGGCCACGCGCAAGGAATGGCTGGAAGTTTGATACTTCCGTCTGTTGTCCCGGCAGCGACTGAATGTTGTTGCCGGGTCATTCGAAACGCCTAGAATTCCACAAAAAAAGAACACTCGTGCTTTTTAAGTGCGAAGGCCGCGGCGCCGACGGGTGCCATGGCCTTCGAACCCGTTTTTTTCGATCCTCTCCCATCCCAAAGGAACGCAGCATGACGGCTGAATACAAAGTGCTCGGCGATGTCGCCGTGATCACCATGACCAACCCCCCGGTCAATGGCCTCGGTTTTTCGACACGCATCGGCATCACCGACGGTCTCGCCAAGGCGATCGACGATCCGGCCGTCAAGTCGATCGTCATCACCGGCGCGGGCAAGGCCTTCTCCGGCGGCGCCGACATCAAGGAATTCGGCACGCCGAAGGCCCTGCAGGAGCCCAACCTGCTGAGCGTGATCCTCGCGCTCGAAGCATCGACCAAGCCCATCGTTGCCGCGATCCACTCCGTGTGCATGGGCGGCGGCCTCGAACTGGCGTTGGGCTGCCACTATCGCATCGCCGCACCGGGCACCAGCGTTGCGCTGCCCGAAGTCAAGCTGGGCCTCATTCCCGGCGCCGGCGGTACGCAGCGCCTGCCGCGCGTGCTGGGCGTCGAAACCGCGCTCAACATGATCGTCAGCGGCGAGCCCGTCAAGAGCGAACTGCTCGCCACGCTGCCCGGCCAGAAGCTGTTCGACAAGCTGGCGGGTTCGGCTGAATCCCTGTTCGACGAAGCGATCGAGTTCGCCAAGTCGGTGGCCGGCAAGACCGGCGAAGCGCTGCCGCTGGTGCGCAATCTGCCATGCAAGCACCCGCAAGGCGATGCGTACTTCCAGTTCACGCGCAACATGGTCGGCGGCATGTCGAAGAACTACCCGGCGCCGCTGAAGTGCGTCGATGCCGTGCAGGCCGCGACCAAGATGAAGTTCGACGACGGCATGGCCGAAGAGCGCCGCATCTTCACCGCGCTGATGTTCACGCCCGAATCGATGGCGCTGCGCCATCTGTTCATGGCCGAGCGCGCGGCTTCACGCATCCCCGACGTGCCCGAAGACACCCCCCAGCGCACCATCAAGACCGTGGGCGTGATCGGCGCCGGCACGATGGGCGGCGGCATCTCGATGAACTTCCTGAACGCGGGCATCCCGGTCAAGATCCTCGAAATGAAGCAGGAAGCGCTCGACCGCGGCGTGGCCACCATCAAGAAGAACTACGAAGCCCAGGTCAAGAAGGGCAAGCTCAAGCAGGACAAGTACGACCAGCGCATGGCGCTCCTGAGCACCACGCTCGACTACAACGACCTGAAGGACGCGGACCTCATCATCGAGGCCGTGTTCGAGGAACTGGGCGTCAAGGAAAAGGTGTTCAAGGAACTCGATCGCGTCGCCAAGGCCGGCGCGATCCTGGCTTCGAACACGTCCACGCTCGACGTCGACAAGATCGCAGCATTCACGAAGCGTCCGCAGGACGTGGTCGGCATGCACTTCTTCAGCCCGGCCAACGTGATGAAGCTGCTCGAAGTCGTTCGCGGCAAGCAGACGGCCAAGGACGTGCTCGCGACCGTCATGTCCACGGCCAAGAAGATCAAGAAGACGGCGGTGGTTTCCGGCGTGTGCGACGGCTTCATCGGCAATCGCATGATCGAGCAGTACTCGCGCCAGGCCGGCTTCCTTCTGGACGAAGGTGCGACCCCGCAGCAGGTCGACAAGGCCATCGAGAAGTTCGGCTTCGCGATGGGCCCGTTCCGCATGGGTGACCTTGCCGGCAACGACATCGGCTGGGCGATCCGCAAGCGCCGCGCCACCGAGATCGCCGACATGAAGTACAGCCGCACGGCCGACAAGCTCTGCGAACTGGGCCGCTTCGGCCAGAAGACCGGGGCAGGGTGGTACGACTACCAGGCCGGCAAGCGCGACGCCATTCCTTCGGACCTCGTCAACAAGATGATCGAGGAGCACCGCAAGGAAATCGGCATCACGCCGCGCAAGATCTCCGATGAGGAAATCGTGCAGCGTCTCGTGTATGCACTGGTCAACGAAGGTGCGCACATCCTCGAAGACGGCATTGCCTCGAAGTCCGGCGACATCGACATGGTGTACCTCACGGGCTACGGCTTCCCGATCTTCCGGGGCGGTCCGATGCATTACGCATCGCAGGTTGGCCTCTACAACGTGGCCGAATCGATGAAGCGCTTCGCGAAGAACCCGCACGACGACGCGAACTTCTGGAAGCCCGCACCGCTGATCCAGAAGCTGGTGGCCGAAGGCAAGTCGTTCAGCTGACCGGAGGCGAGACCGCTTTATGGTGAAACGCGTGTTCCTTGGGCTGCTGCTGGTGCTCCTTGCACTGGTGGCGGCAGTGGCGGTCAATACCTGGCGTACGCCGTCGCGGCAAGTTGCCGTGACGCCGGCGCCGGCGTTGCCGATCGATTTGCAGGCGGCTGCCAAGCGGCTGTCCGGTGCGATCCAGTTCCGCACGGTGTCCAGCCTCGACGATCCGACTGGTAACGCGGCCGAATTCGACAAGCTGCACGCGTATCTCGCACAGCAATATCCGAAGGTCCATGCGACTCTCAAGAAGGAAGTCGTCGGCCAGCATGCGCTGCTCTACACGTGGACCGGCTCCGACCCCACGGCGAAGCCGGTCGCGCTGATGGCGCACCAGGACATGGTGCCCATCGCGCCCGGCACCGAAAAGGCCTGGTCGGTCGAGCCTTTCAGCGGCGAGATCAAGGACGGCTTCGTCTGGGGCCGCGGTGCGCTCGACAACAAGGGCAATCTGTTCGCGCAGATGGAGGCCATTGAGATGCTCATCGGCAGTGGCTTCAAGCCACGGCAGACGATCTATCTCGTGATGGGCGACGACGAAGAGGTCAGCGGCCTGCGCGGTGCGCTCCCGATCGCGGAGCTGCTCAAGTCGCGCGGCGTCCGGCTCGACTGGGTGCTCGACGAAGGCCTGCTGGTGCTCGACGGCGTGCTGCCGGGCCTGTCGAAGCCTGCGGCGCTGATCGGTCTTGCCGAAAAGGGCTACGGCACATTTTTTCTCTCGCTCGACACGGCGCCGGGCCACTCGTCGATGCCGCCGATGCACAGCGCGATCGGCATGATGAGCGCCGCCTTGGCAAAGCTGGAAGCGACACCGATGCCCGGTGGCATCAAGGGCGTGGCCGGCCAGATGTTCGGCACGCTAGCGCCGGAGATGAGCGGCATCAACCGCGTCATGCTTTCCAACCTGTGGCTCACCGCGCCGCTGGTGGAAAGTCAGCTCGCCAAGAGCCCGAGCAGCAACGCAATGCTGCGCACCACCACCGCGCTGACCATCGTGCGCGCCGGCAACAAGGACAACGTGCTGCCCGGTCGCGCCGAAGCGGCGGTGAATTTCCGCATCCTGCCGGGCGACACCATCGACAGCGTGGAAGCGCACCTGAAACGCGCGCTCGGCAACGACGCGATCCAGGTCAAGCGCTATCCGGGCAATTCGGAGCCGTCGCCCGTCTCGCCGACCGACGGCACCGGCTACCGCTCGATCGAGCAGGCCGTGCGCCAGACCTTTCCCGACGCCGCCGTCGCGCCGGGCCTGATGACCGCCGCCACCGACTCGCGCCACTTCAGCCTCGTGAGCGATTCGGTCTACCGCTTCTCGCCGTTCCGCGTGAAGAGCGAGGACCTCGCGCGCTTCCACGGCACCAACGAGCGCATCGCGATCGCCAACTACGGCGAGGCGATCCAGTTCTATCACCAGCTGCTGCAAAACACCGCGCAGCCTCAGTAAACGTCAACGTCATTCCTCTTCTTCAAAGGACCACACCATGACCAGCGCCGTCATCGTTTCCACCGCCCGCACGCCGCTCGCCAAGAGCTGGAAGGGTGCCTTCAACATGACGCACGGCGCCACGCTCGGCGGCCATGCGGTGCAGCACGCGGTGCAGCGCGCCGGCATCGATCCCGCCACGGTGGACGACGTGATCATGGGTTGCGCCACGCCCGAAGGCGCGACCGGCTCCAACATCGCGCGCCAGATCGCCCTGCGCGCCGGCTTGCCGATCACCACGTCGGGCATGACCATCAACCGCTTCTGCTCGTCGGGCCTTCAGACCATCGCGACCGCGGCGCAACGCATCATCGCGGGCGAAGGCGAGGTCTACGTGGCCGGTGGCGTAGAGAGCATCTCCTGCGTGCAGAACGAAGCCAACAAGCACATGCTGGCCGATCCGTGGCTGGTCAAGCACAAGCCCGAGATCTACTGGAACATGCTGCAAACGGCCGAGCAGGTCGCCAAGCGCTACAACATCGGCCGCGACGCCATGGACGAATACGGCGCCGCCAGCCAGCAGAAGGCCACGGCCGCTCTCGAAGCCGGCCGCTTCAAGGACGAGATCGCACCGATCACCGTGCTGGCCGGCGTGGCCGATCCGGTGATGGGCCTGCGCACCAAGGAAGTCACCGTCGAGAACGACGAAGGCATCCGTGCCGGCACGACCAAGGAAGGCATCAGCGGCATCCGTCCGGCCATCCCCGGCGGGGTGATCTCGGCCGGCAATGCGAGCCAGTTCTCGGACGGCGGCGGCGCCTGCGTGATCGTCGACGAAAAGTACGCTGAGCAAAAGGGCCTGAAGCCCCTCGGCCGCTTCCTCGGCTTTGCGGTCGCCGGCTGCGAGCCTGACGAAATGGGCATCGGCCCGGTCTTCGCGATCCCGAAGGTGCTGAAGCGCCTCGGCCTCAAGGTCAGCGACATCGACCTGTGGGAACTCAACGAAGCCTTCGCCGTGCAGGTCATCTACTGCCGCGACAAACTGGGCATCCCGGCTGACCGCCTGAACGTCGACGGCGGCGCCATCGCGGTGGGTCACCCCTACGGCGTGAGCGGCCAGCGACTGACCGGCCACGCGCTGATCGAAGGCAAGCGCCGCGGCGCCAAGAAGGTCGTCGTCACGATGTGCATCGGCGGCGGCATGGGCGCGGCGGGCGTTTTCGAAATCTTGTAAAGCTCGCCCCCAGGCTCGCGCACTTCGTGTCGCTCTCCACCCCCTGCCGGGGGCAACCCCGGCGGCCCGGCGAAGCCGGTTCCGCGGGGTTTCTGGCCTGGGGCATCACACTGAGAACGTTAGAACGTTACGCAGCGATACGAACCATGAGCCTTCGTCCCACCCTCGAATTCCTCCTCTACGACTGGCTTCATGCCGAGTCGCTCAAAGAGCGCGAGCGCTTTGCCGACCATTCGCGAGAAACCTTCGACGCCGTGCTCGACACCTGCGAGCGCATCGCGCGCGAAAAGTACGCGCCTTTCAATCGCACCGTCGACACGCAGGAACCGCACTTCGACGGCGAGAAGGTCATCCTGCCGCAGGCCACGCACGACGCGCAGAAGGCCTTCGCGGAGTCCGGCATGCTCAGCGCCGCGCAGGACTACGACATCGGCGGCATGCAGTTGCCCTACACCGTGCAGGCCGCGGCCAACAGCTTCTTCGCGATGGCGTCGGTGAGCATCGGCTCCGGCATGCTGACCAGCGGCAACGCCAATCTGCTGATGGTCCACGGCACGCCGATGCAGCAATCGGTCTTTGCGAAGAACGAGTTCTCGGGCCGCTGGTCGGGCACCATGTGCCTGTCGGAGCCGCAGGCCGGCTCCAGCCTCAGCGATGTCGCGACGCGCGCCGTGCCGGACGGCGCGGATTTCCAGGACGATCCGCTGGGACCGCGCTATCGCCTCACGGGCAACAAGATGTGGATCTCCGCCGGCGACCACGAGCTGACCGAGAACATCGTGCACATCGTGCTGGCGAAGATCCCGGACGAGAACGGCAAGCTGATTCCCGGCACGCGCGGTATTTCGCTCTTCATCGTGCCCAAGCGCATGGTCGACACCGAAGGGCAGCTGACCGGCGAACGCAATGACGTCGCACTCGCGGGCCTCAATCACAAGCTGGGTTGGCGCGGCACGACAAACACGCTGCTCAACTTCGGCGAAGGCAAGTATTCGGTCGGCGGCAAGGCCGGCGCGGTGGGCTACCTGGTGGGGCAGCCCGGCAAGGGCCTGCATTGCATGTTCCACATGATGAACGAGGCTCGGATCGGTGTCGGCACCGCGGCGACGATGCTCGGCATGGCCGGCTACTACGCCTCGCTCGACTACGCGAAGAGCCGCCCGCAGGGTCGGCCGGCCGGTCCCGCGGGCAAGGATTCGGCCAAGCCGCAGGTGCGCATCATCGAGCACTCCGACGTGCGCCGCATGCTGCTTGCTCAGAAGGCGTATTGCGAAGGCGCGCTGGCGCTGGAACTGTATTGCGCACGCCTGGTCGACGAACAGAAGACCGGCAGCCCGGAGGCGGCCGACGACGCGCGCCTGCTGCTCGAAGTGCTGACGCCCATCGCCAAGAGCTGGCCGAGCGAATGGTGTCTCGAAGCGAATTCGCTCGCGATCCAGATTCACGGCGGCTACGGCTACACGCGCGACTTCCCGGTGGAACAGTACTGGCGCGACAACCGCCTCAACATGATCCATGAAGGCACGCACGGCATCCAGGCCGCCGACCTTCTCGGGCGCAAGGTGCTGATGGAAGACGGCCGCGGCCTCACGCTGCTGGCCGGACGCATCACCGAAACGATCGCGCGCGCCGGCAAGCTGCCTGCGCTGGCCGGCCATGCCAAGGCGCTGGGCGCGGCCTTGCAGCGCGTCGGCTCCGCGACCAAGGCGGCCTGGTCCACCGGCAATCCGCAGGAAGCGCTGGCCAACGCCGTGCCCTACATGCAGGCTTTCGGTCACGTGGTGCTGGCCTGGATCTGGCTCGACGTGGCGCAGCGCGCGCTCGAGCGCGACGCAGCCAAGGCATCCCCCGCCACGGCGGGCCGGATCGGCGCGACGGACTATTTCTTCAATTACGAACTGCCCAAGATCGGCGCCTGGCTGAATGTGGTGGAAAGCCGCGACCCGACCTGCGCAGCGCTGCCCGAGGAGGCCTTCTGATGGCCGCGACCCAGTCGCATGCCACGCTGGAGAAGTGGATATGGATCCTGATCTACGGTGGCTTGTTTCTGCTCATTCTCGGCATCGCGACCGGTCGCACGGAAGAGGGGCTAGGCTGGTCCATGGCCGTGCCCGGCGTGGTGATCGCCCTGGTCGGCGTCGTGCTGATCTACGTTCGCTCCCGTTTGAAAGACTCGAAGCAATCGAAGGAATCGCCATGATCAAACACGTCGTCATGTGGAAGCTCAGGAACGCCGGCGACGCCGCGAAGTTCAAGGCCAGGCTCGACACGTGCAAGGGCCTGGTGCCCGGCATGCGCGAGTTCGAGGTGGCCGTTCGCACCGAAGGCTTCGAAGCCAATCACGACGTCGTTCTCGTCTCGGCCTTCGACGACAAGGCGGCACTGCAGGCGTACCTGGAGCATCCGGTGCACGTCGAAGTGTCGACATTCCTGGGCAGCCTGCGCGAATCGCGCAGCGTGCTCGACTACGAAACCCAATGATTCCGGAGACACCCATGACTGCACGAAGCATCCAGAAACTTTTCGACCTCAGCGGCAAGGTCGCACTCGTCACCGGCGGCTCTCGCGGCCTCGGCCTGCAGATGGCTCATGCGCTCGGCGAAGCCGGCGCGAAGATCATGCTGAGTTCGCGCAAGGCGGAAGACCTCGAACAGGCGGCGGCCGAACTCCAGGCCGCCGGCATCGACGCGCGCTGGATCGCCGCCGACTGCTCGAAGGAGGAAGACACCCGGCGCCTCGCGGACGAAACGCTGGAGCGCCTTGGCGCGGTGGACATCCTCGTCAACAACGCCGGCGCGAGCTGGGGCGCACCGGCCGAAGACCATCCGGTCGAGGCCTGGGACAAGGTGATGAACCTCAACGTGCGCGGCTATTTCGTGCTGGCCCAGCAGATTGCGCGCGGCTACATGATCCCGAAGAAGAGCGGACGCATCATCAACATCGCGTCGATCGCCGGCCTCAACGGCAACCCGCCCGAGATGCAGACCATCGCCTACAACACGTCGAAGAGCGCAGTGATCGGCTTCACGCACACGCTGGCGGCCGAATGGGGCAAGTACGGCATCAACGTCAACGCGATCTGCCCGGGCTTCTTCATGACCAAGATGGCGTCCGGGTTGATCAAGTCGATCGGCGAGGAAAAGATGGCTGGCCACGCGCCGCTCGGCCGCCTTGGCGACGACGAAGACCTGAAGGGCATCACGCTGCTGTACGCCAGCGATGCCGGCAAGCACATCACTGGCCAGTGGCTGGCGGTGGACGGCGGTGTCAGCGTAGTGCTCGGCGCATGACATGACGTCCACGACCGACAACATTCATCTGCGCTCCTACATCGGGCAGATTCCGTTTGCGAGCCACCTGGGCATCGAGATCGGGAAATTCGAAGGTGGCGAATCGGAATTGCACTTCACCGCGAAGCCCGAGCACCTGAACACCTTCGACGTGACGCACGGCGGGGTCGTCATGACGATGCTCGATATCGCCCAAGCGGCCGCGGCACGCAGCGACACGCCGGAGATCGGTGTCGTCACGATCGAGATGAAGACCACCTTCATGGCACCGTCGGTCGGCCCGCTAATCGCTCGTGGCAAGCTGCTTCACCGAACCGCGACGATGGCCTTCACCGAAGCCAGGATCTACGACGCGCAGGAACGCGTCTGCGCGCACGCGACCGGCACCTTCAAGTACGTGAAGCGCCGCCTGCCCATCGGACCCGCCAGCGCCAACGACATGCGCCCACCCTCTACAGACTGACCGGAGACTTTCATGCCCACCAACCGCCAACAGCTTCTCGACAACCGCCCCGAAGGCGAAGCCGTCGCCAGCAACTTCAAGCTCGTGAGCACGGAGACGCCCGCGCTCAAGGACAACCAGGTACTGGTTCGTCATCACTACATGAGCCTCGACCCCTACATGCGCGGTCGCATGAATGAATCGAAGAGCTACGCGCAGCCGCAGCCGCTCGGGCAGGTCATGCAGGGCGGAACAGTGGGCGAAGTCGTCGAAAGCAAGCACCCCAAGTACGCCGTAAGCGACAAGGTCGTCGGCTTCGGCGGCTGGCAGGAATACAGCGTCGTCGATGCCTCGCAGCCTGGCGCGCTCAAGAAGGTCGACACGACGCATGTTCCGCTGTCCCACTACCTCGGCGCGGTGGGCATGCCCGGCGTGACGGCCTGGTATGGCCTCGT
Organism: Variovorax sp. 05L425; assembly: GCF_056397705.1. Lineage (NCBI taxonomy): Bacteria > Pseudomonadati > Pseudomonadota > Betaproteobacteria > Burkholderiales > Comamonadaceae > Variovorax > Variovorax sp. 05L425. The sequence continues at coordinate 163,949 of NZ_JBFTNY010000015.1, forward strand.
GAAGATCATCCAGCCGAAGGCGGGCGAGACCGTGGTCATCACCGCCGCCAGCGGTGCAGTGGGCAGCGCTTTCGGCGCACTCGCCAAGGCACGCGGCTGCAGGGTGGTGGGCATCGCCGGCGGGCCGGACAAGTGCAAGTACGTCACCGACGAACTCGGCTTCGATGCCTGTATCGACTATCGCCAGCATCCGGACGTGAAGCGCATGAGCGCGGCGCTGAAGGAAGCCTGCCCGAACGGCATCGACGGCTACTTCGAGAACGTCGGCGGCTATATCTTCGATGCCGTCCTGCTGCGCACGAACAGCTTTGCGCGCATCGCGCTGTGCGGGATGATCGCGGGCTACGACGGGCAACCGCTGCCACTGGCCAATCCGGCGCTCTTCCTCATCAACCGCATCAAGCTCGAAGGCTTCATCGTCAGCGAGCACATGGAAGTGTGGCCCGAAGCGCTGGCCGAACTCGGCGGGCTGGTGGCGAGCGGCAAGCTCCGGCCGCGCGAGTCGATTGCCCAGGGCATCGAGTCGGCGCCCGAGGCCTTCCTCGGCCTGCTCAAGGGCAGGAATTTCGGCAAACAGCTCGTCAAATTGATCTGACGGGCCCAGACGGAGACTGGCGATGGATGCGACTCACGAGGTCTTCAACCAGCCGGCTCCGCTGACCGGCTACAACCTTTTCGACACCAATCGGCCGCTGCGCGACGCGTTGAAGTTCAACGCGCCGGAACTCCACCTCGCGGCGCTCGGGCACCTGGGTGCGGCGATGGGATCGGTCGAGATGCAGACGCACGCGCGTCTCGCGAACATCCACACGCCGGTGCTGCACACGCACGATCGCTTCGGGCGGCGCATCGACGAGGTGGAATTTCATCCGAGCTATCACGCGCTCATGTCGACGGCAGTGGGCGCCGGTCTGCACGGCTCGCCGTGGACGGCCTCGGGGCCATCGCCGCATGTGCATCGCGCTGCGGGCTTCATGCTCTTCACGGAGCTGGAGGCATCGATTCTTTGCCCCATCTCGATGACCTACGCCGTGACGCCCGCGCTGCGCGGCAATGGGGCCATTCATGCGGACTGGGGGCCGAAGCTCGCCAGCCTCTGGTACGACCCCACGCTCAACCCCTGGAGCGAGAAGCCCGGCCTGACCATGGGCATGGGCATGACCGAGAAACAGGGCGGCTCGGACGTGCGGGCCAACACCACGCGCGCCGTTCGCGCGGGCAGCGATGCCTGGGGGGAGCGCTACGAGATCACCGGCCACAAGTGGTTCTTTTCCGCGCCGATGTGCGACGCCTTCCTAGTGCTTGCGCAGGCCCCGGCCGGGCTGACCTGCTTCTTCCTGCCGCGCGTGCTGTCCGACGGCAGTCGCAATGCCATCCACATCCAGCGTTTGAAGGACAAGCTCGGCAACAAGGCCAATGCGAGTTCCGAGGTCGAGTTCCACGGCGCGAGCGCTTGGCTGGTCGGGGAAGAGGGGCGCGGCATTCCGCAGATTCTTGAAATGGGCACGATGACGCGGCTCGACTGCGCGCTCGGCACCAGCGGCCTGATGCGCCAGGCCCTGAGCCTCGCGCTGAATCACACGACGCAGCGGCAGGCGTTTGGCCGGCCGCTGATCGAGCAGCCGCTGATGAAGAACGTGCTGGCCGATCTCGCCATCGAGAGCGAAGCCGCGACCGCACTCGCCATCCGCCTCGCGCGTGCCTTCGACCATCAGGACGACGAACACGAGCGCCTGATGGCGCGCCTGCTCACGCCGGTGGCCAAGTTCTGGATCTGCAAGCGCGGCAGCCACTTCGCGCAGGAGGCGATGGAATGCCTGGGCGGCAACGGCTACGTGGAAGAGGGCGGCGAGGGCACGATGGCCCGCGTCTACCGCGAGATGCCGCTCAATTCGATCTGGGAAGGCGCCGGCAACATCATGGCGCTCGACCTGCTGCGTGGCCTGCGCAAGGGCGATGCCGTCGCCGCGATCGTGCACGAACTGGCGCCGGCACGAGGTGTCGATGCCGCACTCGACCGCCTCGCCGACGCCTTGCCCGCACGCATCGAGGCGATGGTGACGGAGTCTGAAGCGCGCCGCCTCGCGCAGGACGTGGCGCTCACGGTGCAGGGTGCGCTGCTCGCGCAGACCGCGCCGGGCGCCGTCGTCGGCGCGTTCTGCGCATCGCGCCTGGGCGGCGACTGGGGGCAAGCCTTCGGGACGCTCGGCACAGGCGTCGATTTCGATGCGATCATTGCGCGCGCGCAGCCCCAGTGACCCCGCAAGAAGGAAGAAGGACTTTCATGGCCGACCTGATCCTCCATCACTACGCGACCTCGCCGTTCTCCGAGAAGATCCGCCTGATCCTCGGCTACAAGAAGCTGGCCTGGAAGTCGGTGATCATCCCGCCGATCCTGCCCAAGCCCGACCTCCTGGCGCTGACCGGGGGCTACCGTCGAACGCCCGTGCTCCAGATCGGCGCCGACATCTACTGCGACACCGCGTTGATCTGCGACGTGCTCGAACATCTGGCGCCGGTGCCTTCGATTTACCCCGAGCCGGGCAAGGGCCTGTCGCGCCTCGTCGCCCAATGGGCCGACAGCACGATGTTCTGGGCTTCGATGGCCTACAGCCTCAGCGGCAAGGGCTTGGCGGACGCGTTCGCCAAGGCGCCGCCCGAGGCGGCCAAGGCCTTTGGCGAAGACCGAAAGGCCATGAGCAGCCACATGGTGCGCCTGCGCCCGGGCGATGCCGCGGCCGCCTACAAGTCTTATTTGCGGCGCCTGTCCGACATGCTGGACGACACCGACTACGTTCTGGGCGGCTTCCCGACGGTGGCGGACTTCGCCTGCTACCACCCGCTGTGGTTCACGCGCAAGCGCACGCCTTCGATGGCCGGCATCCTGCAACTGACGCCCGCGGTCGGCGACTGGATGGACCGCATGGCGGGCATCGGCCACGGCACGATGGAAACCTTCGACGCCACGCAGGCGATCGAAATCGCCGCCGCCTCGACGCCGCACACGCTGCTGTCGGACAGCACCTTCCAGGACGACCACGGCATCCCGCTCGGATCCCGCGTCACCATCGCTGCCGAAAGCTTCGGCCCCGAGCAGACCGAAGGCGAGCTGATCGCCGCCACGCGCACCCACTACACGCTGCGCCGCAGCGGAGACCGCATCGGCACCGTGCACGTTCACTTCCCGCGCATCGGCTACGTGCTGCGGCAGGTCGAGACTTCAGACTCTCAGTGAGCCGCGGAAGCCTCTGGCAGCGTAGTACGACTGCGCTCCGTTGTGATAGACGAACACCTTGCCGTAGCGTCTGTCGCAGAAGAGGGCCCCGCCGAGCGCCCGAATCTCAGACGGTGTCCTGACCCAACTGGACGTCTTCGCATCGAAGTCGCCGAGCTTCTGCAACGCTCGGTACTGTTCCTCGGAGAGCAGGTCGATGCCCATCGCTGCAGCCATTTCGGTGGCGCTGTTCGCCGGCTTGTTCTCCTTCCGCGATTCAAGCGCTTCAGCGTCGTAGCAGACGCTTCTGCGCCCTGATGGACTTTCCGGGGAACAGTCGAAGAAGATGAGGTGGCCTGTTTCCTCGTCCCGGGCAATGACGTCCGGTTCGCCACCCGTGGCCTCCATTTCGCGCAGCGACTTCAGTGCATCGGGATTGGCCTCGAGCCTCGCCTGTACTTGAGTCCATGCGATGCCGGCATGCCGGTGCATGTTCTTCTCGAAGCGGGCCTCAAGCGTTTGGAGCAATTCCTTCTGTTCTTGTGCTTTCATTTCATTTCATTTGAGCGCAACGACGATGTGCGCCTGGATTTTGCCGTCGACCGGCCCGGTGCCGAAGCGCCCGGCGAGCGCCTTGGCACAGGCCGTCGTTGCCGCAGCCAAACCTGTGGGCGATCGGGCCTCGATTTCATTGCGCAAGGGCGTTCCCTGGCAGTAGGCGACCGCCGCCATTTCCGCCGTCGCAGCGCGGCTGCGCGCTGCGACCGTCTCGATGCGCGGTTCGGGGCCGAATCCGGCAGCCGCGACATCCCGCGCAATGGCTTCCCGATCGAAATAACCGTGCGGCGTGCGCGCCATGAAGCGCGGTGGGTCCGCCGGGAAAAGCTCGGCGAGCGCGTTCGTGACCACGTCGGCGAATTCGTTTTCCTCGATGCGATCCCAGACATTGAAGAGCAGGGCGCCGCCCGGCCGGAGCACGCGCCGCGCTTCCGACAACGCGTGCACCTTGTCTGGAAAGAACATCACGCCGAACTGGCAGACGACGGCATCGAAGCCCGCGTCCTCGAACGGAAGTTGCATCGCATCCGCCTGCTGCCAGCGCACCGGCCGCTGGGTGCCGACCGCCGCGGCACGGTCCAGCATGGGCTGGTTCAGGTCCGTTGCAATCAGTTCGACCTGCGGGGGCAGTGCCTTGTCCATCGCCCGGGTGACGACCCCCGTGCCGGCGGCGATCTCGAGCACGCGAGACGGGCCCAGGGACGCAACGCGCCCCGCCAGGTCGACCGCATACGTCTCGAAGACCAACGGAACGACCTGGGTGTCGTACAACTCCGGAATCGAGCCGGCAAAGATCGTGTCGGAACCTGCGCTGGGCATGAGCTTCTCCTTCAGTCCCTCGAAGCTCCATCCTAGGCGCCGCGCATGGAATTGACCAGAAGTGCGCCGACGAGCACCTTTGCGACTGCACGGTTGCGGTTTCCGTATTTCAATAGCGCTTTCTTCCAAGACCAGAGACGAAAGGATTCGCGCAAATGATTCAGGATTTCAAGGGCACCACGGCCGTTCTCACCGGCGCCGGCTCCGGCTTCGGCCTTGAATGCGCGCGCATCGGCGCCGCGCGCGGCATGAACCTCGTGCTGGTCGACGTGCAGCAGGACGCGCTCGATCGCGCGCAGGCCGAAATGGAAGCCGCCGGCGCGCAGGTGCTGGCGCGCAAGGTCGATGTCTCGAACGCCGCGCAGATGGAGGATCTCGCCAAGGCCGTGCAGCAGCGCTTCGGCGCGCCGCACTTCGTCTTCAACAACGCGGGCGTCGGCGCCGGCGGCCTCGTGTGGGAAAACACGGTTGCCGACTGGGAATGGGTGCTCGGCGTCGACCTCTGGGGCGTGATCCATGGCGTGCGCCTGTTCACGCCGATGATGCTCGACGCGGCCGCCAAGGACCCGGCCTACCGTGGCCACATCGTCAACACGTCGAGCATGGCCGGCCTGCTGACGCCGCCCAACATGGGCATCTACAACACGGCCAAGGCGGCGGTGGTGAGCCTGACCGAGACGCTCTATCAGGACCTGAAGCTCGTGACCGACCAGGTCGGCGCCAGCCTGCTGTGCCCGTACTTCGTGCCCACCGGCATCACGCAGAGTGAGCGCAACCGCCCGAGCTCACTGCCGACGGGCCAGCTCACCAAGAGCCAGCTGATCGGCCAGGCGATGAGCAACAAGGCCGTCAGCAGCGGCAAGGTCACGGCGGCCGAAGTGGCGCAGAAGGTCTTCGAAGCGATCACCGCCAACCAGTTCTACGTGTTCAGCCACCCCAAGGCGCTGGGCAACGTGAAGAGCCGGATGGAGAACATCGTCTCGATCACCAATCCGGCCGATCCTTTCCTGGAGCGGCCGGAAATCGGCGCGAACCTGCGTGCGCAGCTGCGCACGGGCTGAGTTTCACCTGAAGTTGAAGGGCGCATCCCAATCCTGTACGTCGACCAGTTGCCACTCCTGGTTGACGGCGTTGGGTGCGCTGAACCCGGCAATGCACTCGCGGACCAGCAAGGTGTTGCCTTGTTCGGGCAGCCCTGGAATCAGGCCATTCGCCGCGTCCATGCACCGTCCGCGGCCGAAGAAGTTCTCCAGGACCGTTCGCCGTCCCATGAAGCACCGGCTTCGGGCCGGGCAGTCGACCGAGGACATGACGAGTGTCCGCAAGCGCCACAGCTGCGAAGCGTCCCCACTGCACGTCTCCTGGACGACTGTGGCGCCGGGCCGGAAGCCGTTGGTCTTCACGCATTTCCCTGAATGCCTCGCCCGCAGCATGAACCACTGATCCTGCAAGGGCCCGGCGTCGCCGGTCTGGGGTAGCCGCTGGATGCTGAACTGTTGGCTCTCGCCGCCGTAGTTCGGCGAGAGGACAACCGGCGCACCGTCATCGATGCGGCGCGCAAGGACCTCGGCCATCATCCGCGTGCCTGTATTGACCACGTAGAAGTAGGGGACGTCGTCGGCGGCAGCAGTTCGAGGAAATGCGGCGAGTGCGGACGCCACGGCCAGGATCAGCGTGGCGGCGAGTCGGGTCCTGGAAGTGCAGTCGGCATGCATGACAACCTCCGTCCGCGACGTACCTGACTCGATGCCCCAACCACTGGGACACCGCCTGCCAGTCCGGACACGGCAAGACTGAACCATCCGCCTTCGTGCGTCAACATGACGCAGGCCCGGAGGCGGTTCCGGCGCGCCCGTGCCGGACCACCAGTTCGTGAAAACCCTCTTTGTCACGAATGTTTACGCATCAAGATACGAGTCTGGATTTTCCAGGACCTACCAAGGAGACACGCTATGACAGAGAAGCAAACGACCCGTCGACGCAGTCTGCTGAAAGGTGCGGCAGTCGCGGCTGGCGCCATGTCCGCGCCCATGCTGAGCATGGCCCAGACCACGACGCTGCGATTCCAGAGCACCTGGCCTGCGAAAGACATCTTCCATGAATATGCGAACGACTTCGCCAAGAAGGTCAACGACATGGCCGGCGGGCGCCTGAAGATCGAAGTGCTGCCCGCCGGTGCCGTCGTGCCGGCCTTCCAGTTGCTCGAGGCGGTGAACAAGGGCACGCTCGATGGCGGCCATGGCGTGGTCGCCTACCACTACGGCAAGAACTCGGCGCTCGCGCTGTGGGGCTCGGGCCCGGCCTACGGCATGGACCCGAACATGGTACTGGCCTGGCACTACTACGGCGGCGGCAAGGTGCTGCTCGAGGAAATCTACAAGTCGATCAACATGGACGTGGTGTCGTACCTCTACGGTCCGATGCCGACCCAGCCGCTGGGCTGGTTCAAGAAGCCCATCGCCAAGGTCGATGACCTGAAGGGCCTCAAGTACCGCACCGTCGGGCTCGCGGTCGACATCTTCACCGAGCTCGGCGCCGCGGTGAACCCGCTGCCCGGCGGCGAGATCGTGCCCGCGCTCGACCGCGGCCTGATCGACGCGGCGGAGTTCAACAACGCCTCGAGCGACCGCGTGCTGGGCTTTCCCGACGTGGCGAAGAACTGCATGCTGCAGAGCTTCCACCAGAGCGGCGAGCAGTTCGAGATCCTGTTCAACAAGTCCAAGTACAACGCGCTACCGGCGGAGCTTCGCTCCGTCATCGACTACGCGGTGCAGGCGGCGAGCGCCGACATGAGCTGGAAGGCCGTGGCCCGCAACACGATGGACTACGGGGAGATGAAGAAGATGGGCGTGAAGTTCTACAAGACGCCCGACGCCATCCTGCGCGCCCAGCTTGCCGCCTGGGACAAGACGATCGCCAAGAAGTCGGAAGAGAACCCGCTGTTCAAGAAGGTGCTCGAATCGCAGAAGGCCTTTGCGCAACCCGCCGGCCAGTGGCAGAACGACTACATGGTCGACTTCAGGATGGCCTACAACCACTACTTCGCGACTCCGGCGAAGAAGACCTGATGCCGTCGCCGTCGCCGTAGCAGCCGCATCCGCCTTCCGGCCACGGCCGGAAGGTTTTTCCGTGCCTGTCGTACTTCGGGTTGCCCATGAAAACGCAACAAATACTGCACGCCGCCGACCGCCTGAGCACATGGACTGGCAAGACCTTTGCGTGGCTCATCGTCGCCCTGATGCTGGTGGTGTGCGCCGAGGTCTTCAAGCGCTACGTGCTCAACGCACCCACGGCGTGGATCTACGACGTGAACAACATGATGTACGGGACGCTCTTCATGATGTGCGGCGCCTACACGCTGTCGCAGGACGGGCACGTGCGCGGCGACTTCCTCTACGGCAGCATGAAGCCGCGCACGCAGGCCGCGCTGGACCTGGTGCTCTACATCGCGTTCTTCCTCCCCGGCATCGGCGCGTTGACCTGGGCCGGCTGGAGCTACTTCCAGGACTCGCTGGCGATGCGCGAACAGACCTTCAATGCCACGCCGCTGCCGGTGTACCCCTTCAAGGTCGTGATCCCGCTGGCCGGCGCCATTGTGATGCTGCAGGGCCTGGCCGAGATCCTGCGCTGCGTGGCGTGCCTGCGCACCGGCGAGTGGACGCCGCGCCTGAAGGACGCAGAGGAAATGGATGTGGTCGAGCAGCAGCTTGCCAGCAGTACCTACGTGGACGAGGAGGCGCGGCGCGATGTCATCGAACGCGCCAAGGACGTGGACGAAGCGGCGCGCCAGCGCGGGAGGGAGTCGATATGAGTGCAGGGCGAAGCACAAGGGCACCCCAATGAACGAGGCCGCTCTCGGACTCACGATGCTGGGGCTCATCGTGGTCGTGATCATGCTGGGCTTCCCAACCGCGTTCACGCTGATGGGGCTTGGCATGCTGTTCGGCTTCGTCGCGTTCTACGATCCAGCCGTGCCCTGGTTCGACAACCATGTCTTCGATCTGATGGTGCAGCGGACCTTCGGCGCGATGACCAACGAGACGCTGCTGTCGATCCCGCTGTTCGTCCTCATGGGCTACGTGATGGAGCGCGGCGCGCTGGTGGACAAGATGTTCCACAGCGTGCAGCTCGCGTTTCGCCGCGTGCCCGGGTCGCTCGCGGTCGCGACGCTGATCATCTGCACCTTCTGGGGCATTGCCAGCGGCCTGGTGGGCGCGGTGGTGGTGCTGATGGGCGTGATCGCGATGCGACCCATGCTCAACGCCGGCTACGACACGCGGCTCGCGGCCGGCGTCATCACCGCGGGCGGCACGCTGGGCATCCTGATCCCGCCCTCCGTGATGATCATCGTGTACGCGGCGGTGGCCGGGCAGTCGGTGGTCAAGCTCTATGCGGCGGCGATGTTCCCGGGCTTCTTCCTGGCGTTTCTCTATCTGCTCTACGTGATCGGATGGGCGCTGATCCAGCCCAAGGTGGCGCCGAAACTGCCCCCCGAAGCGCAGCGCGCACCGATCTCGCCCCAGGTGGCCCACATCGCCACCACCTACTCGCGCCGCATGCTGCCGGCGCTCGCCGCCGCCGTGCTCATGCCGAAGCGTGCCCTGGAGGCGGCTGCGGCAGGCGTGCGGATCACCTGGTGGAAGTTGCTGGGCTTCCTGACGCAGGCGCTCGTGCCGATCCTGCTCGCGGTCGTGACGCTGGGCTCCGTCTGGTGGTACGTGACGATCTATTCGCAGAAGGACAACACGCCCCCGCCTCCGGAGGTCACGCAGTCGCAGCCGGCGCCGCAGTCGGGCACGGCATTGCCGGAGCCGTCGTCCGAGGCATTGCAGGAGCCGCCGTCCGATGGCGTCCAGGAGCCGCCCGGCGCCGAAAGTACGCCCAGGGAGGGGGAGGAAGAAGGACGAGCCATGCAGGCCCTCGGCGAGCCGGTCGCCGCACCGCATGCCGAGGCGGTCCCCGAGTCCTTCTACACGGGCTTCTGGCTGACCTGCGCCTTCACCCTCGCGATGCTCGGCTGGTACTACTGGCGCCTGGACGCCGAGCAGTTCGAGATCCTGCGAATGCTGGTGTCGTCGGTCATGCCGCTCGGCATCCTGACGCTGGTGGTGCTGGGCGTGATCCTCTTCGGCATCACCACGGCCACCGAATCGGCGGCGGTCGGTGCGGCGGGCGCCTTCCTCATGGCATGGCAGGCCAGGACGCTGAATTTCCAGCGTATCAAGGAAGCCGTCTTCTTGACCGCGAAGACGACGGCGATGGTGTGCTGGCTGTTCGTCGGCTCGGCGCTCTTCTCGGCGGTGTTCGCGCTGCTCGGCGGCCAGCGGATCATCGAGGAGTGGGTGATGGGCATGAACCTCACGCCGCTGCAGTTCCTGCTTCTGTCGCAGGCGATCATCTTCGTGCTTGGCTGGCCGCTCGAATGGACCGAGATCATCGTGATCTTCATTCCGATCTTCCTGCCGCTGCTCGCGCATTTCCAGATCGACCCTCTGCTCTTCGGCGTGCTGGTGTTCGTGAACCTCCAGGCGGCCTTCCTGTCGCCGCCGGTTGCGATGTCGGCCTTCTACCTGAAGGGGGTGTCGCCGTCCCACGTGACGCTCAACCAGATCTTCGCGGGGATGATGCCGTACATGCTGATCGTCATCCTGTGCATGGTGTTCATGTACCTCTGGCCGGCCCTGACGCTGTGGCTGCCGCAGTACCTGTACGGAGGCTAGGCCTCACGCAAAAGGTTGAGCTGCTGGCTCAAGTCAACATCGTTCAAAAGAGGAGACCGCATGACCGTTCCATCCGTTCCCACTGACTTCACCGCCATGCTTGCGAACTGGGAGAGCCGGCAACCCGATGCCGTGGCCGTGAGCTTCGGCGGGTCGAGCCTGACATGGGCCGAATTGGCTCGGCGGGTGCGCCGCAACGCTGCCGCCCAGCGGGCGGCGGGGCTCATCCCCGGCGACCGGATCGCCGTTCTCGACCTAAATCACCCGTCGTGCCTCGAGCTGACGCTGGCCTGCGCGCAGGTCGGCACGGCCAACGCCGTGGTCAACTTCCGGCTCGCGCCGCCTGAGATCGTCTATGTGATCAACGACGCGCGCGCCCGGATTCTCTTCGTCGGACCGGAGTTTGCGGGGACTGTCGAAAAGCTCCGGGAAAAGCTGCCGGCGGTGGAGCGGGTGATCCGCATTGGCGGCCCCGACGACGAATACGAAGCGTGGCTGGCTGCGCATGAGCCCGATGCCGAGGTTCATCCCGCGACGCCCGATGACTGCTTCGTTCAGCTGTATACCTCGGGCACGACCGGTTTCCCGAAGGGCGCGATGCTCACCCACCGCGGGATGCTCGCGCATTCGCACAACGTCGGGGTCGACCAGGACATGGGTGCCGACGCGCGCGTCCAGGTCGCGATGCCGCTGTTCCATGTCGGCGGCACCAGCTACGCGCTGACGGCGCTCAGCCAGGGCGCACGGATCACCATGCTGCGCATGCCGGACCCTGCGGCGGTGCTGGACATGCTGGAGCGCGAGAGGATCACCCACACGTTCCTGGTGCCCGCGCTGCTGGCCATGATGACCAAGGTCCCCGGTGCGGCCGACCGCGACTACTCGGCATTGAAGACGCTGTCGTATGGCGCCTCGCCGATGCCGCTTCCGGTGATGCGCGCTTCGCTTGAACTGTTCCCCGGTGTGATGCAACAGGTCTATGGCATGACCGAGCAATGCGGTGTCGTGACCGTCCTGGGTGCAGCGGACCACGGAGACCCGGCGGTTGCACACCGGCTCGTGTCGGCGGGCCGGCCGATCCACGGCGTCGAGATCAAGATCTGCGACCCGGTGAGTGGCGAGCCCGTTCCAACCGGTGAGCCCGGAGAGATCTGGGTCCGCAGCGAGCAGTTGATGGGTGGCTATTGGGGCAAGCCGGAGGCCACGAGAGCGGCGATCGCTGCGGATGGCTGGCTGCGCTCCGGCGACGGCGGACACATGGATGCCGACGGCTACGTCTACGTCACCGATCGCATCAAGGACATGATCATCAGCGGCGGCGAGAACATCTATCCGGCAGAGATCGAGCGGGTGCTGGCCGAGCATCCGTCCATCGAAGACGTCGCCGTGATCGGCGTGCCGGATGAACTGTGGGGCGAGGTGCCCAAGGCAGTCGTCGTCGCGGCGCCTGGGGCCACGGTCGACACGGAAGAGGTGCTGGCCTATTGCCGCGAACGCCTGGCGTCGTTCAAGTGCCCCAAGTCCTTCGACGTCGTCGATGCGCTGCCTCGCAACCCGACCGGGAAGGTCTTGAAGAAGGATCTCCGCAAGCCCTATTGGGAGGGGCGCGATCGCCAGGTGGTCTAGATGTGAAGCTTCAATAGGTTGTATCCGGTGTTCATCCGGATTGGGTTTGAGAGACTGGAAGTCGCCAAACACCCAATCCACCCAGGACGCCCAACCGGATGAACAGCCATAAGCATGCCCGACTTACCTTTGCCCGCCGAATCGAGATGGATGCAGGCAAGGCTTTGCTTATCGTCGAGCTGCGCAAACGGCGAATGCTGCAGGCTCGAATCGCTCGCAGCGTGGGGGTGTCGGAGTCCACGGTCAGCCGCGTTCTGGCGCGAGCCGGCATGTCCAAGTTGAGCGATCTGGAGCCTGTCGAGGCTGTCGTGCGCTACGAGCACGAGGCCCCCGGCGATCTGCTGCATATCGACACCAAGAAGCTCGGGCGCATCGTGCGGCCCAGCCACCGGGTCACCGGCAATCGAAAAGACTCCGTTGACGGTGCCGGCTGGGAAACTCTCTTCGTGGCCATCGACGACCACGCACGCATTGCCTTCACCGCCATGCATCCCGACGAGAAGAAGCACCAGGCGGTGCAGTTCCTGCAGGATGCCGTGGCGTACTACGCCCGACTCGGCGTTGCTATCAAGCGCCTGCTGACGGACAACGGTTCAGCCTTCCGCTCGCGCGAGTTCGCCATCGCGTGTGCCGCCTTGGGCATCAAGCACAAGTTCACTCGCGCCTACCGGCCACAGACCAACGGCAAGGCCGAGCGCTTCATCCAGTCCGCACTGCGCGAGTGGGCCTATGGATGGACCTACCAGAACTCTGCCCAGCGAACGCTCGCCTTGGCGAGCTGGCAGCATCACTACAACTGGCACCGACCCCACAGTGGCATCGGCGGCATGGTGCCCATGTCCAGACTCAGCTCGTCAAGAAATAACCTCTTGACGCTTCACATCGCGCTGATGGTCCGAACGATTCGCGGCCTTATTCGAGGCGAACTGCGGCAGCTGATCGGCGCTTGAAGTCGCGTGCCCCCATGGGCGAACGTTGCCCGGGATTGTCCAGCTGCCGCTTTAGGCCGAAGCGGATCCCTTCAATCTTGCTCGAGGCGACCAGCGGTTTGATCATGTAGAGGTGAGGCGCGAAGGCCCGGTCCTGGTCGACATCGGTGGTCAAGGGCCAAGGCTGCCAGCGGCGGCAATGATCTGCGCCGCATTGGGGAAGATGGAGAGGCTGTTCGGTCCATCGACCGCCTCGATTTGCACCCATCGGATGATGCCTGCCGCGTCGACCAGAAAGTGTCCGACGAGCTGAGTGCCGTGGCTCGCGAAGACAGCGCTGTCGAGCTCGTCTAGTTCAAACCCGTCCTCGTGGTTAAGGGCGGTGTTGGCCTCCATGGGCTGCGTCGGTCCGGACAGTTCGCCGGTGGGATTGATGCGTGCCGCGGCGAACTCCGCCATGCTTGCGCGATAGGGCCATTCGGGCTGCCTACTGTCGCCAGGAGCCAGGAACTCGAGGTGCGGCACGCCGAAGGCCTGGTGTGTGAGGCAATCCGGGTCGCACAGTAGCGTGACCGGCGTCGGCCGGTACCGGAAGTAAAGGCTGGCGCGGTCCAGCTGCGTGTTGATCACGGCGAGGGTCTCTACCCCATTGGCGCGCAAAGGCGGCTCTACGCTGGCGAGTTGCAGCACCTGACGTCGGCAGAACGGGCAATGCAGGCCCCGATAGAAGCCAATAAGGATCAAGGTCGAACGCCTGAACATCGCCACCTTATCGACTGAATCTGAGGCGAGCGCCTGCAAGGCCTGTCATGGGAAAACTGGAGAGTCGTGCCGAACTTCCGGTTCTGGCCGAAGCTGTAGTTCGCGAAAGTCGGCTATGCGGATTGCCGGGCTCGCTGCGGTCAACTCGGCGGTGGATTAGCAACTCCACGCGTCCGTCCGTGCTGAGCGAGGCCTGAAGGCCGGCTCTCATGCAGAACGGCGAGTCAAGCGAAGGGCCGCCAGCCACGAAGCTCTGGGTTGCGTCAAGCCATGCGCGCTATTCAACTCGCGGCCTGTCATGATCCGGCCCCGTTATTGCGACCTCGCGACAAACGTCCCGTAAGCAGATCGAGTTCGAGCGGTACGGGTGTCTGCGCCAACCGTGCCGTAGTCACTCGGGCAATCCGGCCAGCCGCAGCCCGTCCGCGAACTGCGCCAGGTCTTCCGGGCGATGGATCGGAAGCCAGTCTTTGAGATTGGAGACGCGCAGTGACGGATCGAGCGTGCGCAGGCGCTGCATCGCCTGCTGCGCCTTGTCCGTTCGTCCGGCGAGTGCATGGCTCGCCGCCACCAAGCCGACCGCGGCGAGGAAAGTCGGTAGATTCCCGACGGCCTTTTCGGCCCAAGCCGAAGCGGCATCGATGCGCCCTGCGAAGAAGTGCGCCAACGCCATTCCTGCCTGCATCCGGAACATCTCCGGATCCAGTGGGCTCAAGCGAACGGCACGCGCCAGATGTTCAATCGCTGCGTCTGTTTCACCGTGGAGAGCGCGCAGGAACCCGCCCAGGAACCATGCGGGCGCGAGGTTCGGGTTGAGCAGCACGGCCCTGTCGAGCAGCGCGATACCGCCATCGAGGTCGCCGGCGAGATGCCCGAGTGCATGGCCTCCTCTCGTAAGCGCGACAGCATCGTCCCGGCCGAGCTCCACAGCCCGCCTTGCCAAGCGGGTACCCTCGGCGATCTCCCTGGGCCGATCGGTCATCCAGCCATTCACCTTGCGCCAGAAATAGCACCAGGCTGCCATGCCATAGGCCGATGCAAAATCCGGATCGAGCTCGATGGCCTTGTAAAACAAGGGCAGCGCCGCCTCGATTGATTCGCGAGTTCCGCTGTGCAGCTTCGCGATGCCGCGCAGGTGATAGTCGTAGGCGTCCAGGCTTTCCGTCGGCTTGCGCTTGGCGCGCTCGATTTCCGCCTGTTCGAGCTGCGGCGCAATCGCGCCGACGACGCTTTCCGCTATCTGGTCCTGCAGTTCGAAAATGTCGTCCAGCGTGCCTTCGAAGCGCTCGGCCCAGAGATTCGTAGCGGTCGTGACGTCAATGAGCTGCCCGGTGATGCGCACCTTGCTGCCGGTCTTTCGCACACTGCCTTCCAGCACGTAGCGCACGCCAAGCTCGCGGCCAACCTCCCTCACGTCCACCGCCCGGCCCTTGTAGGTGAAGCTCGAATTGCGCGCGATGACGAACAGCCAGCGCATGCGCGACAGCGCGGCGATGATGTCCTCCACCACGCCGTCAGCGAAATATTCCTGCTCCGGATCACCGCTCAGGTTGTTGAAGGGCAAGACGGCAATGGAGGGTTTGTCCGGAAGGACGAGCGCGGACGGTGGCTCCCTCGATTCGCTGGAGGTGTCTTCGTCGACCCCTGGAACACCGGGCAGCTGAGCTTCCCCGTTCTCGCTGACCTGGACCTCGCCGACGAAGCGGAAACCCTTGCGGGCAACCGTCCGGACTAGGCGTTGCTCCTCGCCAGTGTCGCCAATAGCCCTGCGAACCGCGTTGATGTGACTGGTGATCGTCGACTCCGAGACAATTCGGCCGCTCCATACCGCCTGCAGCAGGTCGTCCTTGCTGACGACGCGGTTGCGGTTCCTGACGAGATGTAGCAACAAATCGAAGACCTGCGGCCCGATCGACACGACTTCCGCGCGACGCGAAAGATCCCGACGTTCCGGGTCGAGCACGTAGTCTTCAAACAAGAACTGCACTTGGCTTCCCCTGGCCGAACGCCTCGGCTCCATGGCGGGGCAACTGACGACTGTTTCCGTCTGAATGTACAGCAACGCTTGGACGAGCAAGCAAGCTCTTCTGAAGGGAAATTCAAGGTGACGGCAAGGACTTCCGCGCAGCGCACAGGCAATCTCCACACATCGACGGCAACGGTTGCGGTCGAAAGAAAGCGGAGAGAAGCCATGAAGATTGTCGTCATCGGAGGCACCGGCCTCATCGGAACGAAGGTGGTGAAGAATCTACGCGAGCGCGGCCACGACGTGCTCGCAGCCTCCCCCAACACGGGCGTCAATACCATCACCCGCGAGGGTCTGCCCAAAGCGCTCGACGGCGCCGAGGTCGTCGTCGATGTGGCGAACGCACCGGTCTGGGAAGACCAGGCCGTCCTCGAATTCTTCGAGACGTCGGGCCGCAACCTGCTGGCCGCCGAAGCCGCTGCCGGCGTGCGCCACCATGTGGCCCTCTCGATCGTCGGTAGCGAACGGCTTCCCGACTGCGGCTATTTCCGGGCGAAGGTCGCGCAGGAAAGCCTCATCAAGGCGTCTGCCATCCCCTACACGATCCTGCGTGCGACGCAGTTCTTCGAGTTCGTCGGCGGCATTGCCCAGGCGGGCACCGTCGGCGAGGAGATCCGCCTGTCGCCGGCGCTGATCCAGCCGATCGCGTCGACGGACGTGGCAGCGGCGCTCGCCGAGGTCGCAGTCGCTCCGCCGGTCAACGGCACGGTCGAAGTCGCCGGTCCGGAGGCCATGCCGCTGGACGAACTGGTCAGGCGCTTCCTGCGGCTGACGCAGGATCCGCGCAAGGTCGTGCCGGACGTCCACGCACGCTACTTCGGCGGCCTCCTCTCCGATCGGTCGCTCACGCCGGGAGAGAATCCGCGCATAGGCGCGATCCGGTTCGAGGACTGGCTGGCTGCCAAGGCTGCAGCGACCTGAGGTGGTGTCGGACCGATGACCAAGGTTCAGTCCTGTCCATTCGCCCAGGAGGTCCCCATGACCCAGCGCATCCGCGATATGCATCCGTCGCCCGATCTGTTCAAAGAACGGGGAGCCGGTATGAAGTCTCTTGCCATCGCCTGCGCGCTGCTGCTGCTGGGCGTGCTGTACACCCCATGCTCGCACGCGGCGCCTCATGCGGAGGTCAAAGAAGTGATGCTCAAGGACCTGCCCGACTTCCCGGGCAAGGAAGGCCTGGTCCTGGAAGTGCTCTATCCGCCTGGCAGCACGGATGAGGTCCATCGCCACGACGCGCATGCATTCCTCTACGTGCTGGAGGGCTCGATCGTCATGCAGCTCAAGGGGAGCGAGCCCGTGACGCTGCATGAGGGGCAAAGCTTCTACGAGGGGCCCAACGACGTGCACATCGTCGGCCGCAATGCCAGCACGACCAAGCCGGCGAAGTTTGTGGTGTTCCTCGTGAAGAACAAGGGCGCTCCGATCCTGACGCCCGTGCATTGAACCCGGTCAGACGAAACGACAAGGCGGCGTAGCGCCAAGTGAGAAGCAAGCTTCAGGAGGCAAGTCATGCCGAGGCGCCGCGTCCGTTGTTCACGAGTCTTCTCGACACCTACTGGGCGGCGGATCGCGACGGGAAAGAACAGGTCACGGATTCTGGCTCAGTTCGGCAAATGCCTGCACCGGCCGAAGGGTGCTTGGCGATGCTTCCGGAGTTCGCTAACGTTGGCTGTCCAGTCTCAAGGAGTCACTTGCATGGCCTACGTCGACGGATACGTTCTCCCCGTTCCCAAGCGCAACATCGAGCAGTACCGCGAAATGGCGACGCGCGCGGGAAAGATCTGGCGCGAGCACGGCGCCCTCGCATACCGTGAATGCATTGCCGATGACGTGAAGTCCGGCGAAGTCACGTCCTTCCCGCAGAGCGTCCAATTGAAGGACGATGAAGTCGTCGTGTTTTCCTACGTCGTCTTCGAATCGCGCGACCACCGCGACGAGGTCAACGCCTTGGTCATGAGCGACCCGCGCCTCGCCGACATGATGGACCCCAAGCGTTTGCCTTTCGACGGCAAGCGGATGTTCTGGGGCGGCTTCGAGGTGCTGGTCGACGCCTGATCAAGCCGCTTTTGCAGGGGCCGTGGCGAGTTGGGCACTCGCTACACGCTCCGTCAATGTTGTGCAAGTCTGTTGTTTTTGCTAATTCAGTTGTAAGTCTGGTGCCATTTGGTTGACACGAACCGTCTCTAGATTCGCTGGTTCTCCCGGCGAAGCGGGGCCTTCGGTTCCGTGCCGCCAATTTCGCATCCTTCTCCACGACTGAAAGACAACATTGAAAGCCATTCAAAAAATCAGATCCGGCTTGGTGTGCCCTGCTTTGACCGTGCTCGCAGCGTCGCTGCTCGCCGCATGCGGAGGCGGCAGCGGCAACGACGCCGGCTTCCTCACTGGGCAAGCGGGAGGCGGCCAGTCAGCGCCCAGCCAGTCCGGGGGCGGCAGCAGCGGGGGCAGCGGCACCACTGTCAGCGGCGTGCTCGCCGCCAGTGCGTTCAAGCCCGGCAGCGCCACCGACCCTGTGGTCATGCCCGGCTACTACGCGGGCGCAACCGTCTGCGTCGATGCCAACAACAACGGTCGCTGTGACAGCGGCGAAACCACCGCTGTCACCGATGCCAACGGCAAGTTCAGCCTTTCACTGCCGAGCGCTTCGGCACTCATCGCCGACATTGGCACCAGCGCGAAGAACACCGCGACCGGCGCCAGCGTGCCCTCGCGCGAAGTGCTTCGTGTCTCGCTCGACCAGGTCCTCGAGCAGGGCAAATCCGTCGTCGTGAGCCCGCTGTCCTCTGAAGTAGCGCGCCTGATCGAGGCCAACAACACCAGCTATGCGGTCGAGAAGCAGAATCTGGCCACGCGCCTCGGCGTGTCGGTCGATGCCGTGCTCGCCGATGCAAGCGCAGCCAGCGCGACGGTGCAGACCGCCTTGCTCAACGAAGCCAATGCGCTGAACAATCGCTTCGCCTACGCCACCACGAAACTCGACCGCGGCGACCTGTACCCCGATGCCTTGGCCAATCCCGGAGGCGATCCGCGCCTGGCCGGCATGGCGGGCGTGACCGTCGCCACCGCCAACGCGACGGACACCCGCAAGCCGATCACCTTCCTTCAGTCGCAACAGGCCGCCTTCAATGTCGAGGGAATTCCGCGCTACGACAACATCTTCATCGTGATGCTGGAGAACAAGGCCACGCTGTCGATCGTCAACTCGGCCTATGCGCCCAAGATCAACGGTTACCTGAAGGCCGGCAACCAGCTCGTGAGCTACTACGCCACGGGCAACCCGAGCGAACCCAACTACACGGCCCTGGGCGGTGCGGACGACTGGGGCATCACCGACGACAGCCAGTGGAACTGCGACGCCACCGGAGCCAATGCGGTGCAGGACCTGCCCGTGCCCGACAACACGCAGCCCGGCCTGGCCAAGTCGCCATTCACTGCCACGTGCACACAGTCGGCGGCGGTTGCCCACAACATCGTCGGCAAGCCGAACCTCTTCAATGCCATGACGAATGCCGGCCTGACCTGGCGCACGTACAGCGA
Source organism: Variovorax sp. 05L425 (assembly GCF_056397705.1). Lineage (NCBI taxonomy): Bacteria > Pseudomonadati > Pseudomonadota > Betaproteobacteria > Burkholderiales > Comamonadaceae > Variovorax > Variovorax sp. 05L425. The sequence goes on from NZ_JBFTNY010000015.1 coordinate 183,140, forward strand.
ATCGATGAATCCGGGCCAGGACTTCCGCACCGACAGCGTCGCCGATGCCGCGGTCACCGCGCAGGACAACGTCTACGCGCCGGGCACCATGGCCGGCAACACGGCGGCCGTGGGCAGTGCGGCACTCACGTTGCCACTGCCCGCCGGCCTCTACAAGACCAAGCACCACCCCGGCATGGCCTACCAGAACGTGCGCAGCGCGCCTGAGTGGAAGTACAGCAATCGCACGATGGGTGGCGGTCAGTGGGACGCGGCGCTGAAGAACAGCACCGACTACGCCATTCCCGCGAGCTACGACTATGACCAGTTCGGCACCGACCTGGCCAGCGGCAACGTCGGCAACCTGAACTTCCTGGTCCCCGACCAGTGCGACGACATGCACGGCATCAGCGTGAAGGGTGTTGGCGGAACCGGAACCGCGAGCGACTGCAGCAGCGTGGCGAACAACGTGCCGACCGCGACCGGCGGCGCGATCATCACGCGCGGCGACAACTACGTCGACTACACCGTCAAGCGCATCCAGGCATCGCCGCTGTGGCAGAACCCGCAAAAGCGGGTGGCCATCGTGCTGATGTTCGACGAAGGCAACGCCACCAGCGGCTTCAACTCCTGCTGCGGCTGGAACGTGTCGAACAGCAGCGTTGCCAATCCGATCAAGCAGAACGCCGACGGCACCTGGTCGGTCGATGCCACGATCAACAACTACACCAAGGGCAATCGCGGCCACGGCGAAAGCATCTTCGGCATCCTGACGAATCAGGCCGATGCGCCCAAGGGCGTGTCGGACAGCGACGCCTACAGCCACTTCTCGTTCGTGCGGACGCTGCAGGACATGTTCCAACTGGCAGACCCGGCCCTGGACGCTTCGTACATGAATCGCTCGAAGTACACGGAAGCCTTCATCGCTGCCAACATCCTGAACCTGCCGGAGTACGCGGGGAGCGCCGACACCCACTTCGATAGCGTGCGTCCGATCAATCACGCCTTCATGGCGCCGGCGGGCTACACGCAGAAACAGTCGGGCGACGTGTCGACGACAGCACAGGTGGGACCGGATGCCAACCAGGTCAATGTCTGGTCGCTGAAGCAATGATGAGTCGCCGTTCGAGCCCGCAAGGGCCGGCGGCGAAGCGCACGGGACGGCTCGCGATAGCCGTCCTGTGCGCCGTGGGCGTGGCCGTCGTGATGTACGCCTGCGGAGGAGGGAGCGGGGGAAGCAGCCAGGCATTGACCTCGCCGACCACTCCGGCCGCCACGTCTGGCGGCGTCACGTCCACGGCCCAGCCGATTGCCACGCCAGCCAGCACCAGCACCCTGAGTCTCGCGGCACAGGTGGGCCAGAAGATGTTCTTCGACAGAAGCCTCTCGGGTTCCGGTGCCATGTCGTGCGCCAGCTGCCACGACCCGGCGCATGCGCACGCCCCGGCCAATGATCTCGCGGTGCAGTTGGGTGGCGTCCACCTGGACCAGGCGGGCCTGCGCGCCGTGCCCTCGCTGCGATACAAGGATGTCACCCCCCCGTATGCGGACCTGCTCGACAATCCCGATGGCATCAGTGTGCCGGGACCGGGCGGCGGCTTCACCTGGGACGGCCGCGCCGAAACGCTGGCCGCACAAGCCCGAATTCCGCTGCTCGACCCGATCGAGATGGCCAACGCCAGCAGCGCCGAAGTGGTGAAGAAGCTCCAGGCCGCCGACTACGCGCCGCTCGTCAAGCAGGCCTTCGGAGCCACGGTGTTCGACAACGCAGATGCGGCCTTTGCGAGCGCCTTGCGGGCGCTGCAGGCCTACCAGATCGAGGACAAGAGCTTTCACCCGTACAGCAGCAAGTTCGACCTCTACGCGGGCAACAAGATCGGTGGTGCGCTCACGCCGGCTGAAACGCGCGGCCTGAAGGTCTTCACCAATCCGGCGACCGGCAACTGCGCGTCGTGCCACTACCAGGGCGCGGGGCTGAACGGCAGCTCGGCGCTGTTCACCGATTTCTCGTACGAGGCGATCAGCGTGCCGCGCAACGCCGCCATCCCCGCCAACAACGACCCGCAGTACTTCGACATGGGCGTCTGCGGCCCGCTGCGCACTGACCACGTGCCGGCCGCGCCGAATGCCGCGAACAGCTTCTGCGGCATGTTCAAGGCGCCGACCCTGCGCAACGTGGCGACGCGAAAGGCCTTCTTCCACAACGGCGTGATGCATTCGCTGGAACAGGTCATCCGCTTCTACAACACGCGTGATACGCAGCCCGAACTCTGGTACCCCACGGTGGGTGGCCAACCCAAGGCGACGAACGATCCGGGCTTCCCGACCTACGGCCTGATCACGACGCAATACACGGGAGGCCATGTGCAGAAGTACAACGACCTGCCTGCTGCTTACGCGTCCAACATCGACACGCAGTTGCCGATGGACGGCCGTGCCGCGGGTTCCGCGCCGCCGATGTCCGAGCAGGACATTGCCGACCTGATCTGCTTCCTGAACGTCCTCAGCGACGCCGACACGACACCCGCGACGCCGCCCAAACCCGGCGGCTGCGTCAATTGAAACTTCCCTCCATGAAAAACAAGACGACTCTTCTCGCCCCGCTCGGAGCGGCCGTGCTGGCCTTGCTGAGCGCATGCAACCATCCATCCGACGCCAACGAGCAGGCGCTGACAGCCGCCATGAACGAATATCTGGCGAAGCGCGGCGACCTGTGCCTGGGCAAGGACAGGTGGCCCGTCGACGTGCCGGCACGTGAAGTCGGTACACGTGCGCGCAACGCGGTCCAGATGCCGGTGCTCGAGCACGCGGGCCTCGTCAGCGCCGCCGCGGCGGAGGTCGAGGCCAGCGGCGAGACCCCGGCAACGACGGTCACGCGCTATGTGCTGACTGACGAAGGCAAGAAGTACTTCATCGCGCACGAAATTCCCGGCCAGGCCGCTCACTCGGATTTCTGCGCGGCTCGCCTGAGCCTCGACAAGATCGTCGGCTGGGAAGCTCGGAAGGACGTCAAGGACCCGTCCGAGGTGGTGGTCACCTATACCTACAAGGTCGATGCCGCACCCTGGACCCACGACGCCGAGGTGCAGAAAGCTTTTCCGATGGTCGACCGCGTGGTGCGTGGCGCCGGCACCATGAAGCTCCAGCAGTCCTTCAAACACACTGAGCAAGGTTGGGTTGCAGAAAGTGCCTGATTCGACGGATGCGGTGCTTCGTTTCTCGCCCGCGCTGAGCGACTGGGTGCTGCACAACCTGCGCCAGGGCTGCACGCCCGCGAGCGTGGTCGAGGCCATGCAAGCCCAGGACATGCCGGCCGAGGCCGCTGCGACCATCGTCGATGCCTTCGTGCGCGCGCTGCGTACCGGCAGCCCGCCGCCCACCGATTCGGTGGCGGTGCCGGCTGCCTTCAGATACGAAGCGGCCCGTATCGCGCAGGGGACGTCGATTCGCACCTCGGACCGCGTAGTGCGCGTGGCCGCTCGCGTGGCGCAACCTGTCATGGCGGTGTTGAATGACATGTTCAGCGCGCAGGAATGCGAAGAACTGATCGCACTGGCCAGGCCGCGCCTTGCGCCGTCGACTACGGTCGATCCGCAGTCGGGCCGCGATCGCGTGGGCGAGCAGCGCAGCAGCTTGGGGATGTTCTTCCGGCTGCAGGAAAACGCCTTCATCGCGAGGCTCGATCGGCGTGTGTCCGAACTGATGAACCTGCCGGTGGAAAACGGCGAAGGCTTGCAGGTCCTCTATTACCCGGCAGGCACCCAGAGCATGCCGCACTATGACTTCCTGGTGCCGTCGAACGCTGCCAACCAGGCCTCGCTGGAGCGCAGTGGCCAGCGCGTGAGCACGCTGGTGACATACCTCAACGATGTGGAAGAGGGCGGCGAGACGGTATTTCCCGAACTGGGCTGGTCCGTGTCGCCGCAGCGCGGCAGCGCCGTGTACTTCGAATACTGCAACAGCCAGGGCCAGACTGACCACGCCTCGCTGCACGCCGGGGCACCTGTGCTGCGCGGCGAGAAGTGGGTGGCGACCAAGTGGATGCGGCAGCGTCGCTTCGTGGCCGCCGGCGAGGTCGCGCGTCCCCTCGCAGGAATGTGACCTTGCGCCTTCGACGTGTCGCAGCGCGCCTGTTCAAGCCGCCTGCACGGGCAGGGGCACCGCGACAGGACTGCGCTCCGCGAACTGGCCGTTCCAGTACGGGTAGTAGGGATAGGGCGGCGTCACGGCGCTGGCCGCATCGAGACGCGCGACCTGCTCGGTCGTGAGTTCCCAGCCGATCGCGCCGAGGTTCTGCTTCAACTGTGCTTCATCGCGCGCGCCGATGAGCACGCTGGCAACGGTCGGTCGCCGCAGCAGCCAGTTGAGCGCGATCTGCGGAATCGTCTTGCCGGTTTCTTCGGCCACGCCATCCATCGCATCGATCACGCGATACACCCGTTCGTCCTCGACCGGCGGGCCGAAGGTGGCGGTGTCGTGCAGTCGGCTGCTGGCGGGTAGCGGTTGGCCGCGGCGGATCTTTCCGGTCAGCCGGCCCCAGCCGAGCGGGCTCCAGACGATGGCGCCGACGCCCTGGTCGATGCCGAGCGGCATCAGTTCCCACTCGTAGTCGCGACCGATCAGCGAGTAGTAGGTCTGGTTGGCGACGTAGCGCGAGAGTCCGCGATGCTCGGATACGGCGAGCGACTTCATCAACTGCCAGCCCGAGAAATTCGACGCGCCGATGTAGCGCACCTTGCCCGCGCGCACCAGGTCGTCGAGCGTGTCGAGCACCTGTTCGACAGGCGTCATCGCGTCGAAGGCGTGCATCTGCAGCAGGTCGATGTAATCCGTGCCCAGTCGCTTGAGGGCGGCATCCGTGGCCTGGATGATGTGATGGCGCGAAGAGCCGACGTCGTTCGGTCCGTCGCCCGAGCGCAGCGAGAGCTTGGTCGAGATGATGACCTTGTCACGCCGGCCCTCGACCGCMGCACCGAGGATCGACTCGGCCGCGCCGTTCGAATACACGTCGGCAGCGTCGAAGAGATTGACGCCCGCTTCGAGGCAGATGTCGACGATGCGCCGTGCGGCGGCCACATCCGTGCGACCCCATGCGCCGAAGAGCGGACCCGAGCCGCCGAAGGTGCCGGTGCCGAATCCGAGAGCCGGCACCTTGAAGCCGGAGTTGCCGAGGTAGCGTTGTTCCATGATGGTTCCTTGTTCGATGAAGAGAAGAGTCGAGTGACGGGGGCCAGGGGCCGGGTTATGCGCCGACAGCCGCGCAGGCAGGCAGCCCATCGCGGCGGTCCAGCGCGCGGCTCCAGAAAGCGATGGCGAGTCCCACGAGCGTGAGCAGCGCTGCAGCCCAGCCGAGTGCGGCGAGTCCGGGGCCGCGGTCGATGACCATGCCGCCCACCCACGCGCCGAGCGCATTGCCAAGGTTGAAGGCGGCGATGTTCAGGCTCGATGCGAGGTTCTGTCCCGCGCCGGCTGCCTTCTCCAGCACGCGCATCTGCAAGGGCGCGACCGTTGCGAATGACACGATGCCGAGCAGCAGCACGAAGGCGATGGCCGTGACAGGCGTATGGATGAGCAGTTGCATCGCCCCCAGCACCACGACCAGCGCAAGCAGCGAGCCCAGCAGCGCGGGCATGAGCGCACGGTCGGCAAGCTTGCCGCCAAGCAGGTTGCCGATGGCCAGGCCGCCGCCGAACACCAGCAGGATCGGCGACACGGCCGTCTCGGAGACGCCCGTGACTTGCGTCAGCAGCGGCTGGATGTACGTGAACACCAGGAACAGGCCAGCGAAGCCGAGCACGGTCGTCGCGAGGCCCAGCAGCACCTGCGGCCGGGCGAGCACCGCGATTTCGTCGCGCACATTCGCGTTTCCGGCGTCGGGCTTGCCGCGCGGCACGAAAAGTGCGAGCACGGTGAAGGCGACGACGCCGATCACCGCCACGGCCCAGAAGGTCGCGCGCCAGCCGAAATGCAGGCCCAGCCATGCGCCGGCCGGCACGCCGAGCAGGGTGGCGGCGGTGAGGCCGGTGAACATGATCGAGATCGCCGAGGCGCGGCGCTCCGGCGGCACGAGGCCGGTGGCCACGACCGAGCCGACGCCGAAGAAGGTGCCGTGCGCGAGCGAGGTGACCACGCGCGCGGCCATCAGCATCTCGTAGTTCGCCGCGAGCGCACAGGCGATGTTGCCGATCGTGAAGACCGCCATCAGCGCGAGCAGCACCGTCTTGCGAGGCAAGCGCCGTGTGGCAATGGTCAGCAGCGGCGCGCCGACCGCGACGCCGATGGCGTAGCCGGAAATCAGCAGACCTGCGGCCGCGATGGAGACATGAAGATCCGACGAGACCTGCATCAGCAGGCCCATGATGACGAATTCGGTGGTGCCTATTCCGAAGGCACCGGCGGTAAGGGCGAGGAGGGCAATGGGCATGATGTCCCGTACTGTGCGGGCACCGCTGCGTTTTGATTAGACCGGCTTGCTGACAAGCATTGATGAATTCAAGTCAACAAAGATCGCTCCCCAGACCCCAGACCCCAGGCCCTGCCTGGACGAATTTCGATCTCGACCTAAAATGTACAGACTGTACGGAACTTATCACCATGACCTTGCGCATCGTTGGCCTTGAACAGGGCCGAAACACGCTACCGGAGCTCGCCTTGCGCGCGCACTCCGGAGAACCGAGCTTGCTGACGCGGCATGGCAAACCCTACGCGGCGATCGTCTCGTCGGACGTCCTTCTGAAGGCGCGATCGGGGCGGCAATTCCTGAGCTTGCGAGGCAGCGGCAAGGGGCTGTGGGGCAAGTCGCCCGCGCAGTCGATTGCCAACGCACGCAACGAATGGGACTGAGATGGCTGGCGTTCCCGCGAAAAAGCCAGCACGCAAGACCCGCTCGCGCAAGGCGGGGCCGACGGCTTCTCTGTGGGGCGGCTTGCGCGGCGGCGACCTCGTCGTGGTGGACTCGGCCCCGCTCATCTACCTCCTGGATGACCACCCTGTCTTTGCGCCAGTGTTCGAGGGACTGTTCGAATTGCAGGCGCAGGGCGTGATCCAGATCGCGATCTCGACCATTGCGATAGCGGAAGTTCTCGCCGGTCCTTTCAGGCATCGTCAGGATGTTCTTGCCAAGCGCTATGAGAGAGCCTTGTCCAACTTTGATGTGGTGCCTGTGTCCCAGGACATCGCGGTGACGGCCGCCCGCATCCGGGCAAGTACCGGGCTGCGGCTTCCCGACGCGTTGCAGGCGGCGACCGCGCTGGAGACCGGTGCGGTCGCCTTGGTCACGCACGATCGCGATTTCTCCCGGTTGGCCGATTTGCGCGTGATCCTCGGCGAAGCGGCCTAGAAGTACGGCGAGCGCGACATGCCCCGCATCGAGGTGAATCGTTCCGGTGAAATGGAAGCCTTCGTCCAGATCGTGGACCGCGGCAGCTTTTCGGCGGGGGCCCGCGTGCTGGGCATGACGCCGTCCGCCGTCAGCAAGCTGATCGGCCGGTTGGAGGCGCGGCTGGCAACGCAACTGGTGCACCGCTCGACCCGCAAGCTGCAACTGACGCCCGAAGGCCGGAACTTCTACGACCGCAGCGTGCGCGTGCTGGCCGACATGGACGAGGCCGAACGTTGCGCAGCGGCGGGCGCGCTGCCACGCGGCCGGGTCAGCATCAACACGAGCGTTTCGTTCGGCCAGCATGTGCTGGTTCCGCTCGTGCCGCGTTTTCTCGAGCAATACCCGGAAGTGACGCTGGACATCGTGGTCACCGACCGGGTGGTCGACCTGATGGACGAGCGCACCGATGTCGCGATCCGCTGGGGCGAATTGCCGTCGTCCGACCTGGTCGCGCGCCGGCTGGGTGCCACGCGGCAGGCCATCGTCGCATCGCCCGTCTACCTGGAGCGCTATGGCACGCCGCGCACGCCGCAAGAGTTGGAAGCGCACAACCGGCTCGGCTTCAGCTATCGGCGGACCATCCCTGACTGGCCCCTGCGTGTCGACGGCCGGATGATCGACATGCCCATTGCCGGCAATGTGCGGGCCGGTGACGGCGAAACGCTTCGCGCGCTGCTGATCGCAGGCGTCGGCCTGGGCCGACTGTCGCTCTATCACGTCCAGTCTGATATCGACGCGGGCCGGCTGGTGCCGGTGATGGAGGAGTTCAATCCGGGCGACATCGCGCCGATCCATGCGGTCTATCTCGGCAAGGCGGGCCGGCTTCCGGCACGCGTGCGCGCGTTGCTCGACTTTCTTGTCGCCAACGTCGCGGACAATGGGCGACCGAAGCCATGAAAGAAGTACCCGACGCCATCGTCTGCGAAGGCTGCGACGCCATTTACCGGCGCGTGCCCCTGGCCCCGCGCGAGGTCTCGCGCTGCCCGCGCTGCGGCACCGAGCTCGACCGCCATGCCGGCGACCAGAGTTCGCGGGTGCTGCCGTTGACGGTCGCCTGCCTGATCCTCTTCGCGATCGCCAATCTGTTTCCGATCGTCGAGATCCAGGTCCAGGGCCTGACCAGCGAAACGACGCTGGCGGGCGCCGTGATCGCGTTGACGACCGAAGGCATGTCGCCCGTCGCGCTGCTGGTGCTGGCGACGACCATCCTCTTTCCGCTGCTGCAGCTGTGCATCCTGTTCTATCTGCTCGTGCCGATGGCCTACGAGCGGCGGCCGACCGGCTTCAAGATCCTGGTGAACGCGCTGCAGGCGCTGCGGCCGTGGGGAATGATCGAGGTGTTCCTCCTCGGTGTCCTGGTCGCCATCATCAAGCTGGGCAGCCTCGCCAAGGTCATTCCGGGCCCGGCGCTGTGGGGCTTCGTGGCGCTCACCGTGCTGCTGACCGCGGTGCTTTCGTTCAACCCCCGGACTTTCTGGGAAATGGCTTTCGAGCCGCGTCCGGGGCAGGACGAATGAGCGAAGCGTTGCTTCCGGTAAAGACCGCTGCGCAGCAAGGGCTGATGAGCTGCCATCACTGCGGCGCGGTGTGGGAAGGCGCAGGAGAGGGCGAACCCTGCGAACGCTGCCATACGCACCTTCACACCCGCAAGCCCGACAGCATCAATCGTACGTGGGCGCTGCTGATCGCGGCCTCCATCCTCTATCTGCCGGCCAATCTGTTGCCGGTGATGATCACCAAGAGCCTGTTCGGCACCCAGCAGGACACCATCCTCAGCGGGGTGATCTATTTCTGGGTTTCCGGCGCGTACGGGCTCGCCGCGCTGATCTTCATCGCGAGCTTTCTCGTGCCGCTGTTCAAGCTGACGGCGTTGACGCTGCTGAACGTCATGGCCCAGCGCGGCAGCGACTGGCGGCAACAGGAGAGGGCCAAGCTCTACCGTGTCCTCGAATTGATCGGGCGTTGGTCGATGCTCGACGTGTTCGTGGTGTCGCTGCTGGCCGGCCTGGTCCGCATCCATGGGTTCGCCGAGATCACCGCCGGCTTCGGCATCGCCGCCTTCGGCGCGGTGGTGGTACTGACCATGCTGGCTTCGATCAGCTTCGATCCGCGCCTGACCTGGGACGCGCGAAAAGAACGCGAGCCCGAGGCGTTGCCGGATGACGAGATGAAGACAAGTGAAGGAACCCTATGACGACACCCCCGCTCGCCCCTCCAGAGGTCGCGAAACGGCGCAACTGGCTGCCGTCCATGATCTGGCTGATCCCGATCGTCGCCGCACTGGTGGGCATCACGCTGGTCGCGCGCATCCTGATGGAGCGCGGCCCCGAGATCGTCCTCACCTTCCGGACCGCCGAAGGCCTGGAAGCCGGCAAGACGGCGGTCAAGTACAAGGATGTGCAGATCGGCACGGTGGAGAGCATTCGGCTGGCACATGACCGGTCTCATGTGCGCGTGCTGGTCCAGCTCAAGAAAGAGGCGTCGGGCTTCACGGCCAAGGACACGCGCTTCTGGGTGGTGCGGCCACGGCTCGACACATCGGGCATCTCGGGGCTCGGGACGCTGCTGTCGGGTGCTTACATCGGCGCCGATGCCGGAACGTCGGAAGAGACAGCCGGAGAGTTCACCGGGCTGGAGGTGCCGCCCATCGTGACGCGCGATGCGTCGGGGCGGCAGTTCCTCCTGCACGCGCGCGACGTCGGCTCGCTCGACATCGGCTCGCCGGTGTATTTCCGGCGCGTCAAGGTGGGGCAGGTCGCGGCCTTCGAACTCGACGGCGACGGGCGCGGCGTCACGCTGCGGATCTTCGTCAATGCGCCGTACGACAAGTTCGTGGGCGTCAACACGCGGTTCTGGCACGCCAGTGGTTTCGACGTCGAATTGAGCGCGGCGGGTCTGAAGGTGCGCACACAGTCGCTGGTCACCGTGTTGCTGGGCGGCATTGCCTTCCAGTCGCCCGAGGACGTGAGCGGACCCGTGGCGCAGGAGAACACCGAATTCACGCTCGCCGGCGACGAGGTCACTGCGATGAAGGAGCCGGACGGCCCGTCGCAGACCTTGTTGCTGTACTTCAACCAGTCGCTGCGCGGGCTGTCGCCGGGTGCGCCGGTCGATTTCCGCGGCGTGGTCATCGGCGAGGTCAAGTCGATCGGCGTCGAGTTCGATCTGGGCGAGCGCACTTTCAGGATGCCCGTGGTGGTGCAGATCTATCCCGAACGGCTGCGGCGCAGGGCAGTCGGCGCGCCGGCCGATCCATCGGGGCAGTCGCGCTTTGCCAAGGCAACGCAAGATGAGCGCTGGAACTTCCTGGTCGGCAAGGGACTGCGCGCGCAGTTGCGCACCGGCAGCCTGCTGACCGGGCAGGTGTATGTCGCGATGGACTTCTTCCCCGAAGCGCCGAAGGTCAAGTTCGATCCCACCCAGTCGCCGACGGAGTTCCCGACCGTTCCGAACAGTCTGGACGAGCTCCAGTCGCAGGTGGCTGACATCATGCGCAAGATCAACAAGGTGCCGTTCGACGAGATCAGCAACGATTTGCGCAAGACGCTGGGTTCGCTGAACAAGACGCTCGGAAGCGCGGAGCAACTGGCGAAGAGCCTCAACAACGACGTGTCACCCGAGATGACTGCTGCCATGAAGGACGTGCGCCGCACGCTCAACGCGGCGCAAAAGACGATCTCGGACGATTCGCCGCTGCAGCAGGACCTGCGCCAGACGCTGCAGGAAGTCACGCGCGCCGCAGGCTCGCTGCGCGTGCTGACCGACTACCTGGAGCGCCATCCCGAATCACTGATCCGCGGCAAGCCGGAGGACAAGCAGAAATGAGAACGACGAAACTCCGCCTCGCGGCCGTGGCCTCGGCCTTTGGCGCGGCATTCCTGATGACCGGCTGCAGCAGCGCCGGCGGGCCGCAGTACTACAGCCTTGCCGAGACATCGGTACCGGCGCGCGCACCCGTGGCGGCGTCTGGGGCACCGGCCTATATAGAGCTTGCGCCCATCGCCATGCCCGAGCGCTTCATGCGGCCGCAAATGGTCGTCCGGAAGAAGGACGCGCCGGACAGCCCGGCGGTCGACATCCTCGAAGATCATCGGTGGTCGTCCTCGTTCGAGAACGAACTGCGCGATGCGCTAGGCAGCAGCATCGCGAGCCGTCTCGGCGCGGTCGACGTGACCAAGACCGGGCGTCAACGCGGCCAGCCGGCGACCCGCATCGCCGTGCAGTTGGGCAAGTTCGATGCCGTGGAGGGCAGCCGGGTCGATGCCAGCTTTACATGGACCGTTCGCCGCACGGACGAAGGGCCCGCGACCGGGTGTCAGCTGTCGGTCTCGGAGCCGGTCGGCAGCGGTTTCGACGCGTTGGCGCAGGGCGCGCAGCGTGTCACCGCGAAGCTGGCGGATGCGATCGCCGGCAGTGTTTCGGCGGTGAAGTCCACCCAGGTGCCGGCCTGCGCGGCGGCCTGATCTCTCTGCGGCGGCGGCCATGAGTCCCGACGGATTCGCGCTGTTTCCCACCGCGATCGGCGCGTGCGGCATCGCGTGGGGCCCGCGCGGCATCGTCGGCGTGCAACTGCCTGAAGCGGAGGAGGGTGCCACGCGCGCCCGCGTGGCCCGGCGCTTTCCGTCGTTGCGAGAGGTCGAACCGCCGCCCGAAGTGCAGCGCGCGACAGCGGCCATTCGTGCGCTGCTCGACGGCGAGCCGCGCGACCTGGCCGAGATCGAACTGGACTTCGACGGCGTCAGCGAATTCCATCAGCGCGTGTATGCCATCGCGCGCCGCATTCCGCCCGGCCGCACGCGCACTTACGGCGATATTGCAGAGGAACTCGGGGACAAGGGACTCGCGCGCGCTGTAGGACAAGCGCTCGGATTGAACCCGTTCGCGCCGGTGGTGCCCTGCCACCGCGTGCTCGCGGCCGGCGGCAAATGGGGCGGTTTCTCGGCACACGGTGGCGCCGCGTCGAAGCTGCGAATGCTTGCGATCGAAGGCGCGCGCCCGGAAAGCGACACGGCGCCGCTGTTCTGATTTCCCTGGTCTGCCAGGGGTGGTGCTAGGGGAGGGGCTCGATCTTGCCCTCCTGAACATAGCGCTCGTACTCGGCAATGGGAATCGCCGTGATCTGCGTCTTGCCGTCGTCCCCCCAACTGAGCACCGCGCTGTCAAACGAAAGATTCACTTCGATCGGTCCCTTGGGAATCAGGATCAAGGGGCCATCGCCGGCCCGGTACTCGACTTCACCAGTGACGGTAGCGTTCGCGGCCATTGCATCGACTCCTCGGTGTGCGGGGTGGAAGCGATCCAGTGTATCGGGGGCGCGACGGCATGTGGTGCTGCGGGGTTTCACCAAGAGCCCTTGTCGTCGGGCACGGCGCATACTGGCGCAAAAGCCCGCACCAGCCCTTCCCCCGGGGCGCCGGGCGGCAGCAAGGAGACCGCATTGCAGCGAACCGATATTGCCAACCCGACTTACTTCCACAAGGTCGTCGATTGCCAGTACGCCTGTCCGGCGCACACCCCCGTCCCCGAATACATCCGACTGATCGCGCAGCGCCGTTATGGCGATGCCTACATGATCAATTGGGTTTCCAACGTCTTCCCGGGCATCCTCGGGCGCACCTGCGATCGGCCGTGTGAGCCGGCCTGCCGGCGCAGCCGCGTGGAAGAGAGCAATGCCAAGGACCCGGAGCCGGTGGCGATCTGCAGGCTCAAACGCGTGGCCGCCGACATGAAGGAAGACGTCCGCGCGCGCATGCCGAAGGTCGAGCCGACGAACGGCATGCGCATCGCCTGCGTGGGCGCGGGACCCGCCTCGCTCACTGTCGCGCGCGACCTGGCGCCGCTGGGCTATGAGGTCACGGTGTTCGACGGCGATGCCAAGGCCGGCGGGTTCATCCGCACGCAGATCCCGCGATTTCGTCTCCCTGAATCGGTGATCGACGAGGAGACGGGTTACATCCTCGACCTCGGCGTGAAGTTTCGGGGCGGTGAAAGCATCGAATCGATGAAGGCGCTGATGGCGCAGAGCTGGGATGCCATCTTCGTCGGCTGCGGTGCGCCGCGCGGACGCAACCTCGACCTTCCCGGTCGGGAGGAGGCCGCGGCCAGCATTCATATCGGCATCGACTGGCTGAATTCAGTCTCCTTCGGCCATGTCACGAACATCGGCCGGCGCGTGATCGTGCTGGGCGGCGGCAACACGGCGATGGATTGCTGCCGGTCGGCCCGCCGGCTCGGCGGTGTCGACGTGAAGGTCATCGTGCGCAGCGGCTTCGACGAGATGAAGGCCTCGCCCTGGGAAAAGGAAGACGCCCAGCACGAAGGCATTCCGATCATCAACTTCCACGTGCCCAAGGCCTTCGTCCACGAGAACGGCAAGCTGACCGGCATGCGATTCGAGGTTGTCAGCGCCACCTACGACGACAAGGGCCGGCGCACGCTCGTACCCACGGGCGAGCCGGAGGTCTTCTTCGAATGCGATGAAGTGCTCGTGGCAGTGGGCCAGGAGAACGCCTTCCCCTGGATCGAACGCGACTGCGGTATCGCCTTCGACAAATCGGGCCTGCCGGTGCTGGACGCCAACACCTTCCAGTCGACGGTGCCGCGCGTCTTCTTCGGCGGCGATGCGGCTTTCGGTCCCAAGAACATCATCACGGCCGTGGCGCATGGGCACGAGGCGGCGGTGTCGATCGACCGGATGCTGCATGGCCAGGCGGTCGGCGTCCGTCCTGCGCCCATGACCAATCTCGTGTCGCAGAAGATGGGCATCCACGAGTGGAGCTACGACAACAACACCTCGAACGACCTGCGTTATCGCGTGCCGTGGGCCAAGGCGGAGGCCGCGCTGGCCAGCATACGGGTCGAGGTTGAATTGGGCTTCGACGCTGCCACCGCCTTCAAGGAAGCCGAGCGCTGCCTGAACTGCGACGTGCAGACGGTGTTCACCGAAGTCGCCTGCATCGAATGCGACGCTTGCGTGGACATCTGCCCGATGGATTGCATCACCTTCACCCAGAACGGCGATGAAGCGGACCTGCGGCCTCGGTTGAAAGCACCGGCGCTGAACCTCGCGCAGGACCTCTATGTGTCCGGCGGCCTGAAGACGGGTCGCGTGATGGTCAAGGACGAGGATGTCTGCCTGCACTGCGGCTTGTGTGCGGAGCGATGTCCCACGGGTGCCTGGGACATGCAGAAGTTCCTGCTGAAGATGACGCCGGCCGGGCCGAAATCTCGCGATGCGCAGGTCGCGCCGAAGCAGGGGGTTCCGGCATGAGCACGAAACAGATCGAAGCAGTCAACGATTTCGTCATCAAGTTCGCCAACGTCAACGGATCGGGCTCGGCCTCGGCCAACGAACTGTTCGCCAAGGCCATCCTGCGCATGGGCGTGCCGGTGAGTCCGCGCAACATCTTTCCCAGCAACATCCAGGGGCTGCCGACCTGGTACGAGGTGCGCGTGACCGAACAAGGCCACATGGGCCGGCGCGGCGGCACCGACATGATGGTCGCGATGAACCCGCAGACGTGGGATGCCGACGTGGCCGAACTGGAGTCCGGCGGCTACCTGTTCTACGACAGCACGCGCGTGCTGCCGCCGTCCAGGTTCCGCGACGACATTCGCGTGATCGGCATGCCGCTGACCGAGATCTGCAATGCGGTCTACCACGACCCGCGCCAGCGGCAGTTGTTCAAGAACATCGTCTATGTGGGCGCCCTGGCCGTCCTGTTGGGCATCGAGCCCGAAGTGGTCGAGAAGCTGCTCGGCGAGCAGTACAAGGGCAAGGAAAAGCTGCTGGCCTCCAACGTGCAGGCGCTGCACCTGGGCTGCGACTTCGCACGGGAGCATCTGCGCGAGACGGTGGGCTTGCGGGTGCGGCGAGCCGATCGGGTGGGCGACCGGATCTTCGTCGACGGCAACAGCGCCGCGGCGCTGGGCTGCGTGTATGGCGGCGCGACCGTGGCCGCGTGGTATCCGATCACGCCATCGTCTTCGGTGGCCGAAGCCTTTCAGAAGTACTGCTCGAAATTCCGTGTCGATCCGGCCACTGGCCAGCACCGCTTTGCCATCGTGCAGGCGGAAGACGAGTTGGCTTCCATCGGCATGGTGGTCGGGGCGGGGTGGAACGGGGCGCGCGCCTTCACGGCGACTTCGGGTCCGGGCATTTCGCTGATGGCGGAGTTCATCGGGCTGGCGTACTTTGCCGAGATTCCCGTCACGCTCATCAACGTGCAGCGCGGAGGGCCTTCCACCGGGATGCCGACGCGCACGCAGCAGGCGGACATCCTTTCGTGCGCCTATGCATCGCACGGCGACACCAAGCACGTGTTGTTGTTCCCGGAAGATCCGCACGAGTGCTTCGAGCATGCGGCGGCGGCGCTGGACTTGGCCGATCGCCTGCAGACGCCCGTTTTCCTGATGACCGACCTGGACATCGGCATGAACCAGCGACTGTGCAAGCCTTTCGCATGGGACGACAGCCGCGTCTATGACCGCGGCAAGGTCATGACCGCCGACGAACTGGAGGCGGGCAGGGACTTCGGCCGCTACAAGGATGTCGACGGCGACGGCATTCCGTGGCGCACGCTGCCGGGCACGCATCCCACCAAGGGCAGCTTCTTCACCCGAGGCACGACGCGCGACGCCTACGCCCGGTATTCGGAGCGAGGGCCCGACTACGTCTACAACATGGAGCGGCTGCTGAAGAAGTTCGCGACCGCCGCCACGATGGTGCCGCAGCCGGTGCTGCGTCCTGCCGCGCAGAAGACCCCGCTCGGCGTGATCTATTTCGGTTCGACCAGCCCGGCGATGAACGAGGCGCTGGAGTCGCTCGAAGAATGCGGCATCCACCTCGACGCGATGCGGCTGCGGGCCTTTCCCTTTCCGGAGAGCGTGCCGCAGTTTCTTGCGGACCATGACTATGTGTACGTGGTCGAGCAAAACCGCGACGGCCAGATGCGCAGCCTGCTGATCAACGAACTGGATGTCGATCCGCGCAGGCTGGTCCGCGTGCTGCATTTCGACGGCACGCCCATCACCGCGCGTTTCGTCATCGAGGCGATCGACGTGCACGTGCACAAGCAAACGCAAGCCGCCACCGACAAGAAGGAGACTGCATGACGTATCTGGCCAAGCCCCGCCTGCGCCACCCGACCTTGGCTGAAAACAAGGTCGGCTACACGCGGCGCGACTACGAGGGCAAGATTTCCACGCTGTGCGCCGGTTGCGGGCACGACTCGATCTCGGCCGCCATCATCGAGGCCTGCTGGGAGTTGGACATCGAGCCGCACCGGGTGGCAAAGCTCTCGGGCATCGGTTGCAGTTCCAAGACGCCGGACTATTTTCTGGGTGCGTCGCATGGCTTCAACACGGTGCATGGCCGCATGCCCAGTGTGCTGACCGGCGCGAACCTCGCGAACTGTGATCTGCTCTACCTGGGTGTTTCCGGCGACGGCGATTCGGCGTCCATCGGCCTGGGCCAGTTCGCCCATGCGATGCGGCGCGGCGTGCGGATGGCCTACATCGTGGAGAACAACGGCGTCTACGGGCTGACCAAGGGCCAGTTCTCGGCCACGGCCGACGAGGGCTCGAAGAGCAAGAAGGGCGTGATCAACACCGACAGCCCGGTCGATCTCGTCGCGATGGCGCTGCAATTGGGCGCCACCTACGTGGGGCGCGGCTTTTCGGGCAACAAGGCGCAGCTGGTGCCCTTGATCAAGGGGGCGATCAGCCACGGGGGCGCGGCCTTCATCGACGTGATCAGTCCCTGCGTCGCCTTCAACAACCATCCGGGCAGTACGAAGAGTTACGACTACGTGCGCGAACATAACGAAGCCGTAAGTCGCATCGATTTCATCAGCGAGCGCGACGAAATCACGGTCGACATGTCGGCCGGCGAGGTGATGGACGTCCGCCAGCACGACGGCACGCTGCTGAGGTTGCGCAGCCTGCATCAGGGCTACAACCCCGGCGATCGCCACGCTGCCATGGCCTACATGCAGCGACACCATGAGATGGGCGAGGTCGTGACGGGGCTGCTCTACGTCGATCCGCTGGCCACCGACTTGCACACGGCGCTCAACACCAGCGCCCGGCCGCTCAATACGCTGGGCCCGCGGGAGCTTTGCCCCGGTGCCCAGGCGCTGCAGCGGTTGAACGCCTCCTTGCGCTGACTGAAGGCACGTCGCACCATAGCGCTTCGGCTGTTGGAGGGAACACCATGGACGAACGCACTGTCTTCCAGTCCATCTCGCGCAAGCATGTGATCAGCCTGGGGCCGCACGCCAGCGTGCGCGATGCCGCCTGCGTGATGACGCGGGCCCACTGCGGCAGCGTGCTCATCATGGAGCCGCCCGACATCCTGCTGGGCATCCTGACCGAGCGCGATTTGATGACCCGGGTGCTCGCCCGGGGGCTCGATCCCGACCGAACGCCGACACGCGAGGTCATGACACCCAATCCAATTTGTGTCCCGCCGGAAACACTGGTGTCCGATGCCATCGTGACGATGCTCGAACGGGGCTTCCGCCATCTGCCGCTGGTGGCGGGGAAGAGGATCCTCGGCGTGTTCTCGGTGCGCGATGCCCTCCCGCGGGAGCTGGGCGCGGCGCTCAGCCAGACCGAATTCAACGAGCAGGTGAACGACGTCCTGGGGTAAGCCAGCGCTCGGACTACGGCGATCGGTGCAGCCTTGGCGCGGAGAGTGCCTGCAGGCTTTCGGTGATGGCGACGTCGACGTCGCTCCATCGCCCTGTCAGTTGGGCAGTGTCGAGCGCTTTCTGCAGCGCGCGCAGTTCACGCACGCCGGGGGCCACTTTGATCTGGGCGATGGCGCCCGTCGAATTGCCGGCACGGAGGAGCGCGACGATCTTGCCGGGCCAAGGGGACGGGGATGCCAAATCGGACTTTCACGGGGTGACGGGGAGCGAGCATTGTCCGCTGAGGCGCTCCAAAAACAAGAAGGCCTCGTGCATTGCTGTACGAGGCCTGAATTCCGTCCCAAGAGAGACGGAGGAGGGAGAACCGGGTCGGTCAGTCTTCTTCGACGACCTTGGACGTTTTGACGCCGTGGAAAACAAGGACGGCGGCTGCGCCGAGAACGATCAAGAGAATCAGCATGAGAGCACTTCATTGGTCACGATGTAGTGAGTTTGGGGTAAACCCTAATTTCCTGCCGAAGCCCTCGAACTTGACCACAACGGTTGTAGGCACGGAGAAGGCGTCGCTTGCAAAAGCTGGCGATCCGCAGGTCAGCTTTGGGCGGGAACATGCGCGAACCAGTGGCGCGCGATCTGCTCACGCGTGGCGCACCACACGCCCTTGCGGCTCTTGACGTGCGCGACCAGCCGTTCCAGTCCGACGAAGCGGGCCGGGCGGCCGATGATGCGCGTGTGCAGGCCGATCGACATCATTCGCGGCGCGTGGCCCGATTCGCGCAGCAGGCATTCGAAGGCATCGATCACATAGTCCGCGAAGTCCTCGCTGCGCGTGAAGCCGCCGGGTTCGAAAAAGCGCAGGTCGTTGGTGTCGAAGGCATAGGGCAGCACTAGGTGCGCGCGGCCCGCCACCGTCAGGTAGTAGGGCAGGTCGTCGTTGTAGGCGTCGCTGTCGTAGAGGAATCCGCCATGCTCGACGAGCAGCCGGCGCGTGTTGACCGAAGCTGAAGACCGGGTGTGCCATCCCACCGGCGCGCGCCCGTGCAGGCGGCGGATGGTCTCCACGGTGCGTGCGATGCGGGCTCGCTCCTCGTTCTCGGGAAGGAGGGCGTGCGACTCCCAGCGCCAGCCGTGGCAGCAGATCTCGAAGCCTTGCTGCGTGGCGTCTGTGGCGATCCATGGCGTCGCTTCGAGCGCGCGCCCGCAGGCGCTCAGCGTCAGCGGGACGCCAGCCTTCACCAACAGCCGCGTGATGCGCCAGTAGCCTACGCGGGCGCCGTATTCGAAGTGGCTTTCCATGCAGAGGTCGGGGGCGCCGACCACCTCATGGGTGATCTCGTGCCGGCCCTCGTTGCGCGGGTCACCCGCACTCAGCGCGAACTCGGCGCCTTCCTCCACGTTGAGCACGAACGACACGGCCAAGCCGGTGTCGCCAGGCCACCGCATGGCTGGTGGATTCCAGCGATAGCCTGAGAAATCGCGCGGCGTTGCGGCGTTCTGCATGCTGTCTCCTTGCCAAACTCTCGATTGGCTTTGCAGCAAGGAAGACCAAGGGCGAGTCGCTGCGAAATCGATGGTCGCGACTCCGCGCGATGTTGTCCATGCTGAGCGCTGGATACCGACTATTCGCGAAATGGATGCGTGACAGGTCCGCCAGATCGTCCGAATTCGGAATCGAACTGCACCACGCGACGCGGGGGTAGCCCCTAGCACAGCGCGCCGCTTCGTGCTGTCGCTGGTTCATTGAGTCCTTGGCGACAATCGGCGCATGACTTCTTCGCGCTTCTTCAAGATCGCGCTCGTGCTGGGCCTGTTGTCTGCCATCGGCCCGTTCGCGATCGACATGTACCTTCCCGCCTTGCCAGAGATCGGCAGCAGCCTGGGGGCCGGCATCGGGCAGGTCCAGATGAGCCTCACGGTCTTCTTCATCGCGATCGGCGTGGGCCAACTGCTCTACGGGCCGGTGTCGGACATGGTGGGACGCAAGCCGCCGCTCTATTTCGGGCTGGGCCTGTTCGCGCTGGCGAGCGTCGGCTGCGCACTCGTGACGAACATCGAGATGCTGATCGCGCTTCGCTTCGTGCAGGGCCTGGGCGCGGCGGCCGGCATGGCGATCCCGCGCGCGGTGGTGCGCGACCTGCATACCGGCACCGAGGCGGCTCGGCTGATGTCGCTGCTGATGCTGKTCTTCAGCGTGTCGCCGATCCTGGCGCCGCTGGTCGGCAGCGCGGTGATCGCCGTCGCGGGCTGGCGCGGCGTGTTCTGGGTGGTGACGCTGGCGGCGGTGATCGGCCTTGCGACCATCGCGTCGGTGCTGAAGGAAACGCGTCCGGCCGGCCACCGCGTCGAAAGCAGCCTGGGCAGCGCGCTCAAGGCCTATGG
The DNA here is from genome assembly GCF_056397705.1 of Variovorax sp. 05L425. Taxonomy (NCBI): domain Bacteria; kingdom Pseudomonadati; phylum Pseudomonadota; class Betaproteobacteria; order Burkholderiales; family Comamonadaceae; genus Variovorax; species Variovorax sp. 05L425. The sequence continues at coordinate 203,531 of NZ_JBFTNY010000015.1, forward strand.
CGTCCTGCTGCGCGACGCGCATTACCTCGGGCTGGTCTTCATCGGCGCCTTCGCCATGGCGGGCTTCTTCACCTACCTCGCCAACTCGTCCTTCGTGATGATCGACCACTACGGCCTGTCGCCCACGCTCTACAGCGTGGCCTTCGGCGTCAATGCGGCGGCATTCTTCGGCGCCGTCCAACTCAACGGCTCGTTGTGCGAGCGATTCGGCATCGTGCGCGTGGTCAAGTCCAGCGTCAGCGCCTGCGGGCTGGTGATGATGGCGATGTTCATCTATTTCCTGAGCGGCGGCGACCAGTTGGCGGTGCTCATCGTCCTGTATTTCATCGCCAGCGCGCTGATGGGCTTCGTCATTCCGACCACATCGGTGCTCGCGCTCGAAAAGCACGGCGCCATCGCGGGCACGGCGTCGGCGCTGCTCGGCACGCTCCAGATGCTGACCGGCGCGGTGGTGATGTCGGTGGTCGGCCTGTTCACCGACGGCCGGCCGCTGCCGATGGTGGCGGGCATGGCAGGTGGCGCGCTGATTGCGGTGGTGCTGGCGTGGATCACGCTGGGCGGACGGAAGGCGACGGCGTATGCAGCAGGCTAACGTGATGACCACACCCCATTCCGTCAAGGCGGTGCACGACGGGCTGCCCCAGCCGCAGCGCTGGCATGCGATGCTGGTCATCATCCTCGGCATCGCGGTGGCGGTGCTCGACGGCACCATCGTGAACCTCGCGCTGCCGGGTATCGCGCGCGAACTCCATGCCGACGCATCGCACGCGATCTGGGTGGTCAACGCCTACCAGATCGCCACGCTGGTCATGCTGCTGCCGCTGGCGTCGCTGGGCGACCTGTTCGGCTACCGGCGGGTGTATCTCGTGGGCATGGTGTTGTTCGCGGCCGCGTCCCTCATGGCCACGTTCGCGGACTCACTCGGCACGCTGATTGCCGCGCGCGCCCTGCAAGGCCTCGGGGCCGCCGGGATCATGAGCGTCAACGCGGCGCTGGTCCGGCTCATCTTTCCGCGAGACCAACTGGGGCGCGGGATGGCGATCAACTCGATGGTGGTGGCGACCGCATCGGTGGCCGGACCATCGGTCGCCGCGGCGATTCTTTCTGTGGCTTCGTGGCCCTGGCTCTTTGCGCTCAACGTGCCGCTCGGCGCGTTGGTGCTGGTGCTGGGCTATCGGTCGCTGCCGATCAGCGAGACCGCGTCGTCGTCAGGCTCGCGTTTCTCCGCTTTCGACGTGCTGCTCAACATTTTGATGTTCTCGCTGATCTTCATCGGCGCCGACCGGCTGGGCGTGCGCGAAGGCGCGGTAGGTCAGGGCGCGGGCGCAAGTGCCGGCGCCTGGGCGCTGCTGTTTGGCGGCGTCGTGGTGGGGTTCATCTACGTGCGTCGACAACTCAAGTTGGCGACACCGCTATTCCCCGTCGATCTGCTGCGCATCCCTGTGTTCGCACTGTCGATGGGCACCTCGGTCGGCGCCTTCTGCGCGCAAATGCTGTCTTTCATCGCGCTGCCGTTCCTGCTGCTCGAAACCTACGGCAAATCGCACTTCGAGGCAGGCCTGCTGATCACCGCGTGGCCGCTGGCGATCGTCTTCATGGCGCCGATCGCGGGCCGGCTGATCGGCAAGTACCCGGACGGCTTGCTCGGCGGCGTGGGCCTGGCCTTGCTCGCCACCGGGCTGGCGCTGCTCGCAGCCTTGCCCGCACAGCCGAGCAACGCGGACATCGCATGGCGCATGGTCCTGTGCGGCCTGGGCTTCGGACTGTTCCAGTCGCCGAACAACCACACCATCGTGACCTCACCGCCACCGCACCGCAGCGGCGCTGCAAGCGGCATGCTCGGCACCGCGCGGCTCACGGGCCAGACGCTGGGCGCGGTCGTGCTGGCGGGCATCTTCAGCGTCTGGAGCCCGCATGACGGCAAGGGCCAGATCATCGCGCTGGCGCTGGCCGCCTGTTGCGCGGCCGTGGCGGCAGTGTGCAGCACGCTGCGCACGCGCCAGCCTGCGCCCCGGCACGCCTGATGCGTGCTTGAGGCGCGCAGCGCCTACTTCGACGGGATGACCCCGCCAATGCGATCGATCATGTAGGGGAAGAATGGATTCGAGGACAGGCGCGTCAACGAATCCAGGCTGATGATGAGCGCCCCCCGCTCGCCGCGAACCGCCATGGCGCCGAGGTTGACACCGAACTCGTCGTTGCCCTCGGGCCGCATGCCGTAGAGCGGATCGTTCATCGGGAAGGGCAGCGCGAGGTGCGACAACGAGAACACCTCCAGCGGAAACTCCAGGTCGAGGTTGCGCGTCTGCTCCGTCGTGGCGCCGGCTTCGGTGACGCGCTCCTCGACTTGGCGGCTGTTGGGCCCCCTGTTGGTGATCACGGTGGAACGGAAATTCCTCGGCGCCGGCGGCAGGATCCGGTCGAGCCGCAGATCACTGCCCGAGCGCAGCAGGGGACCAAACTTGATGCTGCGGTTCAGGTCGAACAGCACCAGCTCGCTGCCGTTGCTGGGCAGGCGCGCGTACAAGCCCGTGACGATCGCCCGGGTGCTGACGGTGAAGTCGATCAGCGACTGGAAGGTGAGGATGGGCGGCAACTTCACGAGATTGCCCGCGCTTTCTTCACGTGCGATGTGCGAACGCAGGTCGCGCGTGAGCAGCGACGATTGCCGCGCGCCGTTGACCGGGAAAGAGTTGTACTTGAACGGATTGAATTCCGGAACGATGCCGAGCCACGCTGCCTTGGCGAACGCGGGGAAGATGGCCGGCCAGCCGAACACGCCGGCGAAGCGCGAGAGTTCTGTGATGCCGATCATCGGCGCGATCAGGATGAGGCGATCCGGTCGCGCCAGATTCGCGTCGTCCAGGCCGTCGAGCGCGTACTTCATTGCGAGTGCGCCGCCGTTGGAGAAGCCGACGATGTGCAACGGCAAGGGCGCCGCCACGCGCCGCCGCGCTTCCCGGACCGCGAGGCGCGTCGCTTCCGACCAGTCCTCCCAGTCGACATGCGTCAGGCCGGAGGGGACGGTGCCGTGGCCCGGCAGGCGGATCGCGACGACGACGAAGCCGCGGTCGCGGTACAGGCCCGCGATGTGCCGAAGGCTGTACGGCGAATCCGTCAGCCCGTGCAGCAGCACGACGGCGCCGCGCGGCGTGCCCTGCGGTTCGAGGATGTACGAGCGGTTCCAGTCCTGCGCGAAGTGGCCCGGATAGATGGGGCTGCCGCTGAAGTAGCGATTGCTCGGTACCTGCGCCTCAGGCGGCAGCTTGTCGGTGACATTCTTGCGGACCTCGTCGAGCGCCTTGTTCTCGGCGGCGATGTAGGTCGCCCAGTCGGCCTTGCGAAGCTCGTCGCGCGAGAGCTCGTCGGGGACGTAGGTGTGCCAGAGTTCGAGCGGCGGGCCGCGCTGGATGTCGTAGGTGCGCAGTGCGACCGCTGTGACGATGACGATGCCGAGTACCAGCGCAGTCCATTTCAGAATCCTCGCCAACCGCAATACCATGTTTGCCCTCTCGTGATTCCAGCGGATGTGCGACAAGTCGTCGGCACCCGCGCGCAATCTATCACGAGGCTCTGCTCGACAGGGGCCTTGCAGATGTACGCCAGCTCTTGGGCATGGGCCGGTGGGTCGGAAACGGAAGGGACCGCGGCCATGCACACCAGCATGCGGATGATGCGTCGGGTGAGCATGGCATTCCCTTTTTTACCTGTGATTCCGATGGCGTGATGCTGCAGCTGCGGCCGCATTTGCGCATCACCCTCTGGGGGGATAGTTGTCGGCGCTGCATACTGCGGCCACGACGACTGCTGCACGGAGATCCATCCCATGAGTCAGATCGGCAAGCCACCGGGCGATGACGCGCTCATTCGCCTCGGCTGCGAGGCGGCGGACTGTCCGCCCGCCTCCAAGCCCTGGGTGCTGGCCGCGGCGATCGTCGGCTCGAGCATGGCCTTCATCGATGGCACGGTGGTCAACGTCGCGCTGCCGGCCATCCAGGCCGATCTGCATGCGACGGCCTTCCAGGCTCAGTGGGTGGTGGAGTCCTATGCGCTGTTTCTTGCGGCGCTCTTGCTCGTCGGCGGATCCCTGGGCGATCACTTCGGGCGACGAAAGATCTTCGCGATCGGCGTCGGGCTTTTTGCGCTGGCTTCCGTCGGCTGCGCGATGGCGGGTGATGTGCGGCAACTCATCATTGCGCGGGCGGTGCAGGGCATTGGCGGTGCGATGCTGGTGCCGGGCAGCCTGGCGTTGATCAGCGCGTCGTTTCCCGAGAAGGAGCGTGGGCGCGCCATCGGTACGTGGTCCGGGTTCAGCGGCATCACGGCGGCGGTCGGGCCGGTGGTGGGCGGGTTCCTGGTAGACCACTATTCGTGGACCTGGGCGTTTCTGGTGAATGTGCCGATGGCCGTCGCCGTGCTGCTGATCGTGTGGCGTCGGGTGCCCGAGAGCCGTGGGGGCGACGCGGCTGCGCGGCTCGATCCCTGGGGCGCGGCACTCGCCACCATCGCGTTGGGCGGCATCGTGTATGCGTTCATCGAGGCGCCCACGCAGGGCTGGGCTTCAGTGCCGGTGATGGCCGCGTTGATCCTGGGTATCGGAGCAAGCGTTGCGTTCGTCATCGTCGAACTGCGCGTGGGTTCGCCGATGCTGCCGTTGTCGTTGCTGCGCATCGGCAACTTCGGCGGTGCGAATCTGCTGACCTTGCTGTTGTATGCGGCGCTGGGTGGCGGGCTGTATTTCTTCCCGCTCAATCTGATTCAAGTGCAAGGCTATTCGGCGACCGTGGCGGGTGCTGCGTTGCTGCCGTTCATCCTCATCATGTTTGCGCTGTCGGGATGGGCGGGGCAATTGGTCGATCGGTTCGGGCCGCGATTGCCGTTGGTGATTGGGCCGAGCATTGCGGCCATGGGCTTTGCGCTGTTTGCGGTGCCGGGCGTTGGGGTCAATTACTGGACGAGTTTCTTTCCGGCGGTGGTGGTGCTGGGGTTTGGAATGGTGGTCACGGTTGCGCCGTTGACGACCACGGTGATGAATGCGGTCGGCCCTGATCTGGCAGGGATTGCGTCGGGGGTGAACAACGCTGTGTCGAGAACCGCGGCGGTGTTGGCGATTGCGGTGTTCGGGGTTGTGATGGCTTGGGCCTTCGATGCGCGGCTTGCTGAAGGGCTGCGCGAGATCAACGCTTCCGCGCAGGCGGCGACGTTTCTCGAAGCGCAGCGCAGTCAGTTGGCCGGGGCGAGATTGCCGCCGGGAATCGATGCGGCGGCTGCCACGGCATTGAGGCAAACGGTGAATGCGTCCTTTGTTTCGGGGTTCCGCTGGGTGATGCTGTTGTGCGCGGCGTTGGCGCTCATGAGTGCGGTGAGTGCCTGGGTATTGATTGGCCGTGGGCCGCGCCCGGTGGCTCGATCTGTCGCCGGTTGATGATCGCCTGACAACGTTCCCTTGCGTTCAGGGCGACTGCATCGAAGCGATGGTTGCTTTGGCGATCTGGAGGCGGCGCTCGAATTCTGCGTTGACCAGGGTGAGCAGGGCGCTCGAGTCGGCCAAGTTAGCGAAGGTGTCATCGTCGCGGGCCGATCGCGCTGCAACGACAAGGTTGTGGATGCATGCGGCTGCGTGATACGCCTCCCTCAATGCGTTGATTTCGCCGACCGCAAGCATCGAGAGCGTGGCGCGATCGCTTCGGGATTCGTCGGAAGGGTTGTCCTCGGCGGGGGGATCGTTGGGGTGGCGCGCGAGCGCACAGGTAGGGTGAGCCATCAATGGCCTCCAAAGGCTTCGGTTTGGAAAACCGCCGCACTCGAGTCCAATCGAGGGCGGCGGCTCGACGAGTTGGACTACCGGGAAGCCCTTGCGAGAACCGGCCGGGCTTGCGCCCGCACGTCGAGCCGCCAAAAATGGTGGCACGAAGAGCAAAGCCGCAGGTCCTGCGGATGACTGCGGCTTTCGTCGCAGAGCTTTGGCGGGAGTCCAATCCCGATCACATCTTTTTTTGACGTGACCGGCGCAGTATAGCCACGCGGTCCGCCGCAGCAGTGATCCTTCGCATTAGCGCGCATGGCCTGGTGTTGACCGGCTACTTCTTGCCGCGCGCTTTCGACCCCTTCTTGTCCTCGGGCGTCACGAACCCGATAGGCCGCTTGGGCGGATCGGGCTGCGCGGTGAGTTCGCGCAGCGCATCGAACACCTGACGCAACTGATTGCGCGTGTTGCGACTGAACGTGTCGTGCTGGGTTGCCAGAAAGTCCGTCTTCTCTTCCAGTTCAGCCAGCCGCTTGGCCAGGTCGTGGTGAATGCTGGAGGCCTCGCGCAGCCGCACGAAGGCGCGCACCACGTAGGTTGACACTTCCACCGCGCGCGAACTGTTCAAGACCATCGCGGCCATGATCGCGCCGTGCTCGGTGAAGGCATAGGGCAGATATTTTCGGTGCTGGCCGCGGCCTGCCTTTAAGGTCGCAAATTGCGACCTTAAAGCCTCCCACTCCTCAGCCGAGAGCTGAAACATGAAGTCGGCCGGAAACCGCGCCGCATTGCGTTTGACCGCTTCATTGAAGCGTTTGGTCGGCACCTCGTAGAGCGCGGCCAAGTCGGCGTCCAGAATCACCCGCTGACCACGCAGCGAAGCGATGCTGAGGGAAATGCTCTCCACCGCTGGCGCGGCGGCAACCGGCGTGCTCATCGAGCCGTGCGCGCGATGCGCTTGGTCGTGGTCTGGCGCGCCGGCGCGTCGGTCTTGGCTGGTATTGCTGCTGTGGACGCCCGCGCGTCTTGAAGCTCGATGAACATGAGGGGGTGAATGCGTCGTTGAGGATGTTGCGTTGGGTAGTCTATTCGGGTTGCACGCTCACCTTTGGGTCCTGAGGGGGTCATCGCGGATCGGCACCTAAGGCCCTGCAGTCGGCCGCGGCGCAACCTCATCAAGCCCACCCCCTAACGCCACATACAACGACACCCCGTTCTGCAGCGCCGTCGCCCGCAGTTGAATCAACTGCTGCTCCGCCGAAAACTGATTGCGCTTGGCGTCCATCACCTCAAGATAAATCGCAATCCCGTTCTGATACCGAAGCTCGGCGGTCTCGGCCAGCCGCCGCTGCGATTCGACGGTGAGTTCCTGCGCAACGATCTGCTCCTGATAGCGCTTGCGCCCCACAAGCGCATCCGCAACTTCGGTGAACGCCGTCTGCACCGTCCGCTGATAGGTCGCCACAAGCTCATCCCGCCGTCCCTGCGCCTGGTCCAGTTGCGCCCGACGCTGCCCGGCATCGAAGATCGGCAGCGTGACGAGGCCGCCGATCGACCAGACCTGGTTGCCGCTGTGAATGAGGTCGCCAAGCTCGGTCGACGCGTAGCCGAAGTTCCCGGTCAGCGCGATGCGCGGAAAGTAGGCGGCGCGTGCCGCGCCGATGTCGGCATTGGTGGCGCGCAATTGCTGCTCGGCCTGCAAAACATCCGGTCGATTGACGAGCAGGGCGGAGGGCAGTCCAGCATCGAGTTCGCCGAACTGGCCGGGATCGCCGATGGCGCGCGTTTCCGGCAGTGGCCCGGCCATCGGCCCGCCGACCAGAATCGACAGCCGGTTGCGCAACTGCTCGGTCGAACGGTGCAACTCCGCAAGCTGCGTTTGCGCCTGCCTGACGAGGATGGACGCCTGGTCGTAGTCCACCAACGACGTGACTCCCGCTTCGAGCCGCAGCTTCGCGATCTCCAGCCCGTACTGCCGGGTCGCCAGCGTCCGCTCGGCCAGATCGACGCCTTCCTGGCCGGCGCGCATGGCGTAGTAGGTCGCGGCCACGTTGGCGATCAAGGACAAGCGGAACGCGCGATCGGCCTCCACGGTCGCCAGATATCGTCGGCGCGCCGCCTCGCTGAGATTGCTCACGCGCCCCCAGAAATCCAGCTCGAACGCGGTCAGTGCGGCCTGCACGTTGTACTGGTTGTAAGTGATCGACGTGTCGGTCGCAGCCAGCGCCGGATCGAACGACGCGAGCGGGGCCTGGTTGCGCGAGGCGGCTCCGCTGGCGTTCACCTGCGGCAGGCGCTGGGCGTCCTGGATCCTGTAGAGCGCACGCGCCTGCTCGACGCGGGCGACCGATGCGGCGAGGTCCCGGTTGTTGGCCAGCGCCTGGGCGATCAGGTACTTGAGTTGGGGATCGCCGAAGAAACTCTGCCAGGCGATTTCCGTGGCCAGCCGCTGGCCACCGGCGCTGTCGTCCGACGCAAAGCGGTCGGCCACCGGCAGTTCGGGCTGCTGATAGAGCGGCGCCTGATTGCAAGCGGCGAGGGTGAGGCACGCGGCCAGAAGTACCGGGCTACGCATCGTTGGCCGCATCCTTGCGTGGTTCTTCCAGCTCTTTCTGATCTTCTTCTTCGCTGTAGGTCTTCTTGCGGCTCAGCCACTGGCGTGCCGCCGCATAGAACAACGGCGTGAAGAAGACGCCGAAGATCGTCGCGGTCAGCATGCTGCCCATCACGCCGGTGCCCACCGCCTGCCGGCTCGCGGCACCTGCACCGGTGGCAAGCACCAGCGGCAGCATGCCGAGCACGAAGGTGAGGCTGGTCATCAGGATCGGACGCAGGCGCTGCTGCGCGCCGTTCTTCGCGGCAGTGATGGCGTCGCGGCCTTCGCTCTCGTCCTTGATCGCGAATTCGACGATCAGGATCGCGTTCTTCGCCGCCAGCCCGATGATGGTGATCAGCCCGACGTTGAAATACACGTCGGCCGACATCCCGCGCGCCATCGTCAGCAGCACCGCGCCGATCACACCGAACGGAATGATCAGCAGCACCGCCACCGGAATGGCCCAGCTCTCGTACAGCGCGGCAAGAAGCAGGAACACGATGACCAGCGAAAGGCCGAGCAGCATGCCGATCTGACCCGCGGCCTGCTTTTCCTCGAAGGCCGTGCCGGTCCACTCGTAGGCCATGCTGCCGGTCAGCACTTGGCCCGCGATGCGTTCCATCTCGGCGAGTGCCGCCCCGCTCGATTGGCCTGGGGCGGCCTGGCCCGACAGCGTGGCCGACGGAAAGCCGTTGTAGCGCTCGAGCTGCTGGGGCCCCGACATCCAGCGCACGCGCGTGAATGCGGAAAACGGAACCATGTCGCCCTGGTTGTTGCGCAGCCTGAGCGCGCCCACGTCTTCCGGCCGCATGCGCTGCGACGCATCGGCCTGCAGGAAGACGCGCAGCACGTTGCCTTCGTAGACGAAGTCGTTCGCATAGCTGGAGCCGAAGGTCAGCGACAGCATCTGGTTGACCTGCCCGATCTGCAGGCCCAGGGCGCGCGCCTTGATGCGGTCGATCTCGACGTAGAGCTGCGGCGCGTCCGGCAGACCATCGGGGCGCACGCCGGCGAGGATGGGGCTGCGGGCCGCCTCGGCCATGATCTGCCGGCTGGCCCGCTGCAAGGCCTCGCCGCCCACGCCACTGCGGTCCAGCACCTTCATCGTGAAGCCGGTGGCATTGCCAAGGGATGCAATGGCCGGCGGGCTGAGCGCAAAGATGAGCGCTTGCGGAATGTGCGCGAAGGCTCCGTTGGCGCGCCGGACCAGCGTCTCGGCGGAATTCTCAACGCCCGGGCGCTCCGACCACGGCGTCAGATCGACGAAGGAGAGGGCGGCCGACTGACCCTGCCCGAAGAAACTGAAGCCGGACACCGACGCGATATTCCGCACCTGGGGTTGCTGCCTCAGGAAAGCTTCTGCCTGATCCACCGCCTCCTGCGTGCGCTCCATCGTGGAGCCGGGCGCGCCCGTGTACGAGACGAAGATGTGGCCCTGGTCCTCGGTCGGCAGAAAGCCGCCCGGCAGCCGCATGAAGAAATAGGCGGTGGCCACGCAGGCCACGACGAACACGAGCAGCCAGCGCACCGGCCGGCCCAGCATCGCGCCGACGCCGCGCGTGTACTTCGCCGTGGTCTTGTCCATCCCGCTGTTGAATCGGGTGAATACCCAGTGCAGCGCACGGGCGGCGGCGCCACGCGGTGCGGGTTTGCCCCCTTCGCCTGTCGTCGCATCGTTCTTGAGCATCGTCGCGCACAAGGCCGCGCCCAGCGTGAGCGCGAGCACCGTCGACAGGAAGATCGACACGGTCAAGGTCACCGAGAACTGCCGGTAGATGCCGCCCGTCGATCCCGGGAAGAAGGCCATCGGAACGAACACCGCCATCAGCACCAGCGTGCTGGCGATCACGGCGCCGGAGATCTGGCCGATCGCCTTGACGGTGGCCTGCCGTGGATTGAGGCCGTCTTCGCGCATGACGCGCTCGACGTTCTCGACGACCACGATCGCATCGTCGTTCAGGATGCCGATCGCCACGACCATCGCGAACAGCGACAGCAGGTTGATGGTGATGCCGAACAACAGGAGCCCGAGACAGGTCCCCACCAGCGCGATGGGGACGATCAGTGTCGGGATCAGCGTCGCGCGCCAGTTCTGCAGGAAGAGAAAGACCACCACCGTGACCAGCAGCAAGGCCTCGACCATCGTGCGCACCACGCCCTGCACCGAGGTGGTGATGAAAGGCGTCGTGTCGAAGGGCACGATCCACTGCATGCCGGGCGGAAAGGTCCGCTGCAGTTCCGTCAGTCGCGCACGCACGGCGCTGGCGACGGCGAGCGCATTCGCGCCGCTCGCCAGTTGGATGGCCATGCCGGCGGACTGCTTGCCGTTGACCGCGAAACGGAAGCCGTAGCTGTCGTTGCCCAGTTCCACGCGCGCGAGGTCGCCGAGGCGCACCGTCGACCCGTCGGGGTTCGCGCGCACGATGATCTGGCGGAACTGCTCGGGCGTGGAGAAACGGCCCTGCAGGATGATCCGGGCATTGAACTCGGCAGTGTCGGTGACAGGCTGATCGCCGAGACCGCCGCCGGCGGTCTGGCTGTTCTGCTCCTGCACGGCCGTCAGCACTTCGCTGGCCGAGAGGCCGAAGCCGGCGAGCTTGTCGCGGTCCAGCCAGATGCGCATCGCATAGGACGAGCCGAAGAGCTGCACATCGCCCACGCCCGGAATGCGGCGCAACTCGTTCACGATGTTGTTGGACGCGAAGTTGCCCATCTCCAGGGCATTCGTCGTGGGGTCGCTCGACTGCAGCGCCACCAGCATCAGGAAGCCCGACGATGACTTCGTGACCGTCACGCCCATCTGCCGCACTTCCAGCGGCAGACGGGGTTCGACACGGCTCAGGCGGTCCTGCAATTGCGTGCGCGCGACGTCGAGATCCGTGCCCGGCCTGAGCGTGACGGTGATCTGCGCCGTGCCGTTCGAGCGGCTGATCGCGGACATGTACAGGAAGTTCTCGATCCCGTTCATCTCGTTCTCGATGATCGAGGTGACGGTGCGGTCGAGCGTTTGCGCGTCGGCGCCATTGAAGACGGCCGAGACGTTCAATGCCGGCGGCGCGACGTCCGGGAACTGCTCGACCGGGAGCAGAAGGATCGCGATGAACCCGAAGAGGGCAGTGAACAGCGCAATCACCCAGGCAAAGACCGGGCGATAGACGAAGAAGCGATTCATCGCGCGGGCTCGACGTCAGGCGCGGGCTGCGCGTTGACCCTCTGGCCCGGCTGGATCTTGTGCCACCCGTCGACCACGACCCGTTCACCCGCCTTGAGGCCGTCGCGAACGATCCATCCACCTTCGAGCTGCGGGCCGAGGACCACCGGGCGCCGGATGACGCTGCCGTCTTCGGCGACCACGGTGACGCTCGCGCCGGCGCCGTCGAGCTGGATGGCGCGCTCGGGCACGGTGATGCCCATTCGGGTCATGCCGGCGGCGATCCGTCCGCGCACGAACTGTCCGGGCAGCAGGATGCGTTTGGGGTTGGGGAACCGCGCGCGAATCGTCTGGCTGCCCGTGGAAGGGTCGACCGCGAGATCCGTGAAGTCGAGGAATCCGCGCTCGCCATATTCCTGCCTGTTGGCGAGGATCAGGCGCACCTCGATGTGCGCCATGTCAGGCACCTTGACCAGGCCGGAGCGGATCTGCTGCTCGAAATCGAGCACCTCCGTGTTCGACTGCGAGAAGGTGGCCGAGATCGGCGAGAGCTGGTTGATCTGCGTCATCAGCGTGGCTGCGCTGGCGCTGACCAATGCGCCTTCAGTGACGAGTGCACGCCCGACCCTGCCTGCGATCGGGGCCCGCACCGTGCTGCGATCGACCTTCAATTGCGCGCGCGTGACTTCGGCGCTCGCATCCGACACGTTCGCCTCCGCTTGGCGGAGCGTGGCCAACGCGGCGTCGAATTCCTGTGCGCTCACGGCTTGGCGGCTCACCAGCGGCTGGAAGCGGTTGACGATGGATGCCGCATTGACCCGAGCGGCCTCGGCCCGCTTCAATGCGGCCTGGGCCTGTTGCAGCAGCGCGCGGGTGTCGCGGGGATCGATCTGGAACAACGGCGCGCCGGCCTCGACGTCCCTGCCTTCCTCGAAGAGCATGCGCTCCACGATGCCGTCGACGCGGGCGCGCACCTCGGCGGTGCGGACGGGCTCGATTCGCCCTGGCAACTCGACGATGTTCGGCACGGGCGAGGCGGTGACGGTGACGACCAGCACCGTCGGAAGCATCGGGCTCGGCGCGGCGGATTCCTGTCGATTGCCGCATCCGGCGATCGCGAGCATCAGCGAAAGCAAGAACCAGACGGCTGTCCTGGGTGCGCGGCTTCCCGGTGAGCTGTAAGGCAATTGCAACCTTCTGAGTCCTCTGGTCGATGGATTCGTGCGGACATCCTAGCGAAGTTTGGTGTCCCAGTCTCCCGCGTCGGCGCGTTCCCGATCGGCTTGACATCCGCTGGACGCCTACTCCCTTCGCGTTAGCGCGCATGGCCGATAGCCAAGCAGCGGAGCCCCCACCAAACTGAGCCTCACGTCGACGCAGGAGGTATCGCGATGATCCGAGCTTGCTCGCGCGCGGCAGCGCTGTGGCCGTTGCTCGCTTGCGCCGTGCTGGTGGCCTGCTCCAAGGGACCGCAGCCCGGCGAGGTTCTCGACGAGGCCCGACTCGCCGGCAGGGACGCGAAGTCGTTCCCTCATGCCGCCGAGGACTACTTCCACGACATGGACGGCGGCATCGCGTTGACGCCGGAAGAGATCAAGGGACGCAACATGTGGCTGGTCTGGAGCGGCGGGAACGACCGCTTCTGGACCCAGATGACCGACTACACCTTCGGCGCCTTCGACCTGCTGAAGATCATCAGCTCGCATCCGAGCCAGGGCTATTCGCGCGCCAACCGCTGGACGTACTTCGGGCTGGTGAACGAACCCTGCTTCGAAAACGCCGCCGGCCCCGACAAGGCCCGGCGCGGCCTGTGGCTCGATGTTCGCAGCAAGGACTGCGCGCCGGATCCTTTCGAGAATGAAAGCAAGTACCCGGGCGTGGCGATCGGCTCACGCGGCAAGCCGCTCGGCGACGGCACCACGCAGCCCGTCGGTTCGTACTACGGGTGGGCGACCGGCATCGCCGGTCTGCGCCTGTTTCCCAATCCGGCCTTCGACGAGAAGGCGGCCAAGGAATGGGACGCGGAGAAGTACTACACGGACCCGAGCTACTACAACCGCAAGGACCTGGTGCGACCGTATCGCGTCGGCATGTCGTGCGGCTTCTGCCATCTGGGGCCGAGCCCGGTGAAGCCGCCTGCCGATCCGAGCAACCCGAAGTTCGAGAACCTGAGCTCGTCGGTGGGCGCGCAGTACATGTGGGTGGACCGCCTCTTCATCCACAACTCGAACAAGCCGGAGGGACGCACGAACTACATGTTCCAGCTCGCCCATACCTACCGGCCGGGGACGATGGACACTTCGCTGGTGTCGACCGACAGCATCAACAACCCGCGCACCATGAACGCGGTCTACGCGTTCATGCCCCGCATGGGCCTCGCCAGCCGGCTCGGCCAGGAGAAGCTCGCCGGCGGCGAACTCGACAACAAGCAGTTCAACGATTTCGTGACCGAGGGGCCGTTGACGGAGTTCTTCTCCAAGGCCAATGGCACGGTTCGCACGCCACGGGTGCTCAAGGACGGCGCGGATTCGGTGGGCCTGCTGGGTGCGCTCAATCGGGTGTATCTGAACATCGGGCTTTTCAGCGAGGAATGGCTGCTTCACTTCAATCCGGTGGTCGGCGGCAAGACCATCACGCCGATCAAGATCGCCTCGGCGCAGAAGAATTCGACCTACTGGCAGGCGACCGAAGCGGGCACCTTCGATACGGCGTTGTTCTTCCTGAAGGCGGCGCGGCCCGATCACCTGAAGGACGCACCGGGCGGCGACAAGTACCTCACCGCCGATGCCGCCACGCTGGACCGCGGCAAGATCGCCTTTGCCGACACCTGCGCGCGCTGCCATTCGAGCAAGGGGCCGCCGCCACCGGCCTCGCTCGACCTGACGCCTGCGCGCTGCGCCGGGCCGGGCTACGTCGAATGCTTCAAGCGCTACTGGGGATGGACGCAGACGGACGACTACAAGGCGCAGATGCGCAAGATCGTCCAGGCGCCGGACTTCCTGGAAGGCAACTACCTGTCCAGCGACCAGCGCGTTCCGGTGACGCTGCTCCGGACCAACGCATGCAGCCCGCTCGCCACCAACGCGCTGCAGGGCAACATCTGGGACAACTTCTCCTCGCAGACCTACAAGAGCCTGCCGTCGGTGGGCACCATCACCGTGAGCGACCCGTTCACCGGCGAGCCCAAACCCTATGCCATGCCGGCGGGCGGGCGCGGCTTCACGCGCGTGCCTTCGCTGATCAGCATCTGGTCGACGGCGCCTTTCCTGCTCAACAACACGGTGGGCGAAGCCGATGCCGAGAACAACCCATCCGTCGAGGCTCGAATGAAAGTCTTCGACGAAGCCATCGAACAGATGCTGTGGCCGGAGAAGCGCAAGACCGATTCGGTGCTCGGCGCCAAGGTGCTCGGCACCATCGACCGCACCACGGAACGCAGCACCGTGACGATCCCGAGCGGTTTCGTTCCCGAGTCGCTGCAGCCCATGGAAGGCTCGCTGCATCGGTGGCTGCCGTGGCTTTTCAAGGAAGGGGGCGACATCGTCCTCGGCCCCATTCCGCAGGGCGTGCCGGTGAACCTGCTCGCGAACCTCAAGCTGCGCGCGGAGGCCGACAGCATCGGCGAGAAGGCGGAGCATGTGAAGGACGTCGGCGAGCTTCTCGTCACGCTCAAGCAGACACTGTCGACCGCGCCTGCCGGCGCGAGCGATGAAGACCTCCGCATGCATTTCGCCGCCGTCAAGGGGCCGATGCTCGAATTGAGCAAGTGCCCCGACTTCGTGGTCAACCGCGGCCACTATTTCGGCACCGCGCAATTCAACCGCCAGGACGGCTTGAGCGTCGACGAGAAAGCCTTCGGCCATGAGCCGGAACTGAGCGACGATGACAAGCGCGCGCTGATCGCCTTCCTGAAGACCTTCTGATCGCAACGTCCACCGCGTCCATGACCGGAGCCGAAGCGAACGACTGGGACTATGTCATCGTCGGGTCGGGTGCGGGTGGCGGCACGCTGGCGGCGCGTCTGGCCGAGGCCGGCATGCGTGTCTTCCTCATCGAGGCCGGCGGGGATCCGCGCAACGGAAACGAGCGGCTCCCGGACGACTACGACGTGCCGGCCTTTCACGCATTCGCCAGCGAGAACCCGGCGATGAGCTGGAACTTTCACGTCCGTCACTACGCGGACGATGCACGGCAGGCCAAGGACTGGAAATACGCGCCGGGGCAGGGTGTCCTGTATCCGCGCGCGGCGGGCCTGGGGGGCTGCACCTCGCACAACGCGATGATTTTCATGCTGCCGCACCCGTCGGACTGGAACCACATCGCACAGCTCACGGGCGACCTGTCCTGGCGCGCAACGGCCATGCGACGCTTTGCCTGGCGCGTCGAGGACTGCCGGCATCGGCCGGTGTGGCGTGCGTTGCGGCACCTGGGGCTCGACCCCACCGGGCACGGCTGGCAGGGGTGGTTGCGCACCGAGAAGGCCATTCCGATGACGGTGCTGGGCGACGACGGCCTGGTGCGCGTGCTGCGCGACACTGCGCGGACCTTCACCAGCGGCCTGCCGATGCCGCTGCTGAGTACGCTCCGCTGGCTGCGCGGCGGCATGGGCGACCCGAACGCGCGGCGCCTGAGCGGCGGCAGCTTCGAAGGCATCTGCTACACGCCGCTCGCGACGTCGGACCATCGACGCATGGGCGTGCGTGAACGGCTGCTCGACGTGGCGCGTCGGCTTCCCGACCGCTTGCACCTGGAGGCCGGTGCGCTGGCCACGCGGGTGCTGTTCGATGCCGACGGTGGCGCCAGCGGCGTGGAATTCCTGAAGGGCGAAAGGCTGTATCGCGCTCACGTCAGCCCGAGCGAGATGGCCGGTGAGCGCCGAGAGGTGAGGGCGCATCGCGAAGTCATCCTGTGTGGCGGCGCCTTCAACACGCCGCAACTGCTGATGCTCTCGGGCATCGGTCCTGCGGCGGAACTCTCCGCGCACGGCATTCCCGTGCGCGTCGACCTGCCCGGCGTGGGTCGCAACCTGCAGGACCGCTACGAGGTCGCCGTCACGCACCGCATGCGCGAGTCCTGGGAAGTGCTGGAGGGTGCTCGCTTCGACCGGGACGACACCCTGTGGCGCCACTGGAACCAGGGGGAGTCGGGCATGTATGCGTCCAACGGCGCCGCGCTCGGCGTGGTGCAGCGGTCCAAGGGTGCTTCGGGCCGGAGGCATGAGCCGGATCTCTTCTGCATGGCGCTGCTGGCGCGATTCGAAGGCTATTTCAGCGGCTTCTCCAGTTGGATTCGCGACCATCCCGACCGCCTGACCTGGGCCGTGCTGAAGGCGCACACACAGAACCGTGCGGGCACGGTGCGCCTTCGGTCGGCCGATCCGCGCGACATGCCGCTTGTCGACTTCCACTACTTCGAAGAGGGCGACGACAAGGCCGGCGAAGACCTCAAGGCCGTGGTGGAGGCGATCCGCTTCGTGCGCCGCATGACGGCGCCTCTGATCGAGAGCGGATGGATCGCGGAAGAACTCGCCCCTGGCCCCGACGTGCAGAGCGAAGAAGCCTTGGCCGACTACGTGCGCGACACCGCCTGGGGACACCATGCCTCGTGCTCATGCCCGATCGGCGCGGAGAGCGAAGGCGGCGTTCTCGACAGCGCGTTCGCGGTGCACGGCGTGAAGCGGCTGCGCGTCGTCGATGCTTCCGTGTTCCCACGCATACCGGGCTTCTTCGTCGTCGCGGCGGTCTACATGATTGCCGAGAAGGCAGCCGATGTGGTGCTGCAGGCAGCGGGCCGCACACCCCTTTCGGCAAATTGACGCCCCCTGTCGATTGGCTGACACTGTGGCGGACAGAGGGGCTTCCTCAGAGGAGAACGCGCATGGCTTATGACGCTCAGCAACTGCTCGACATGTCGCAGCAGCAACTCGACGACTTGTTTCGAGCCAGCCCGGCCGGCGACATCCCTTCCGGCGAAGCCGAGGGCACGGCGATCATCGCGCCCGGCACGCAGTATTCGCTGCCGATTGCGAAGATCATCAATTTCTTCAATTGGCAGGGCAAGGTGTTCGACCCCGAGAAGGGCGAACTCAAGAACAAGATCACGACCTTGGGCGTGGAAGCCATCATCGCCAAGGTCGCCAAGGGCAATAGCTGGCTCGACGGCAAGGAGTGCATCGTGCTCGACTACTCCCAGACGTCGCTGGTCGCGCACTGGATCCGCGACGAGATACGGCTGATCTCGCCGAACTTCTATCTCGGCAAGGTGTATTGGGGCAAGGACAGGTTGATCGACTTCTGTCTCAAGTTCTGATGCGGTGACTCCACAATCCCACTTCATGGTGGTCGCGGCGCTGGCGGCGGGCCGAGAGTCCGACTTGCGGGAATTGCTGGACACCATGAATGCGGCGCCCGGCATGGCGGATCCCGGGAATCCGCTCGTGCCATTCGGCGAGTTCGAACAATTGCACTTCGCACGCTTTGCGCTGCTCAGCGACGCGACGATGGCGGACCTCGAAGTCTTCGGCCTGCCGCGGCCTCGCGTGCCGCAGTACCTGGTCTTTCTGGGCGAATGCGACGGTCCGGCAGAGGCGCAACTGGCCGAGTTCGCGGATCTCGCGGGCCCGGGCTTGCGCCGCATCTTCTCGCACTGTGAAGGTTTCGATGCCGGACGCGACTTGCTCCGGTGGCTCACGACGCATGACGTGCCCGTGGCTGCCGGCTACGTGAACCGCATCGGCCGCACCGTGCAGCAAATCCGGCAGAACAGTGCGCTGCAAGGCGCGTTGTCCGCGCAAGTGCCGCGCGACGGCAGTGCCGACGACGACCCGCAAGGCACGCGGCAAGCGCTGTTGGCCTTCGTGCAGGAGGAGCAGTTGGCCGGCCGCCTCCTGCTGAATTCGAGCGAGCGGACGCCCTTCGACTGGCAACTGCGCAATTGGATTCACGCCATCGGCATTCCGCTGATCGGGCTCATCCTGCTGCCGCTCGTGATCGTGTTGTCGCCGTTCGTCATCGTGCTGCTGCGTCGCGCAGAGAAAACCGACCCCGAGTTCTGCCCACGCCCCGACAGGGCCGCGGTGTTGGAGATGCAGCAGCTCGAAGACCACGATCTCACCAACAGCTTCACGGCCCTTGGGCCAGTCAAGCCGGGTTGGTTCCGGCGTTGGCTGACACAGCTTCTGCTTCTCTTGATCGACTACGCGTGCCGGCACGTCTTCGGGCGAGGCCACCTGGCGCGCGTGCAGACGATCCATTTCGCGCGCTGGGTGTTCCTCGACGGCAAGACCCGCGTGCTCTTCGCGAGCAACTACGACGGCAGCCACGAGAGCTACATGGACGACTTCATCAACAAGGCGGCGTGGGGTCTCAACCTGATCTTCAGCAACGGCTTCGGCTGGCCGCGCACCGACTGGCTCGTGATGGGCGGCGCGCGTCACGAGCTTCGCTTCAAGTACTACCAGCGCCGCCACCAGTTGCCGACGCAGGTCTGGTACAAGGCCTACCCCGGTCTCACACTCACCGATCTCGACCGCAACCAGCGCATCCGGGACGGATTCGAGATGGCGACGATGAACGTCGCACAGGCGCGTGAATGGTTGAGGCTGCTATGAGCGCCGCGCCGGGCCGCCCCAAGCAAGCTCGCACCGCAGAGCGAAGCACGGAGGTTGTCCTATGACCATCGCACCACCAGTGGACTACGACGACATCCAGGGCCTGGTGCGCTTTGGCTACCGGCGCCTGACGCAGGCGTACTTCCTGCTGCTGCGCGTGACGAACGCTGAGGTAGCGCGCGCCTGGCTGGCCAATGCGCCCGTGACCAGCGCGACGAAGCGCGAGCAGCCGCCGGAGACGGCGTTGCAGATCGCATTCACCAGCGCAGGCCTGCGTGCGCTGGGCGTGGCCGAAGACATCATCGAAGGCTTCTCGTCGGAGTTCATCGTGGGCATGAACAGCGATTCGAGCCGCGCGCGCCGCCTTGGTGATCTGGGCGCGAGCGATCCGGCACACTGGCAATGGGGCGGCACGCCGGACACGATGCCGCACGTCATGGTGATGCTCTATGCCGCGCCGGGCGGCCTGGACGAATGGGGACAAAGCGCCATGGCGGGGGCCGAGGAGGGCTTCGAGCAGTTGGCCTGCCTCGACACCTCCGACATGGACGGCGTCGAGCCCTTCGGCTTTGCGGACGGTATCTCCGAACCCACCATCGACTGGCAACGCGAGCGTGCGGCGCGCGACCTCGAGCGCCAGGATTACACCAATCTCTCCTGTCTCGGCGAGTTCCTGCTCGGCTATCCGAACGAATACGGTGAATACACAGACCGGCCCTTGCTCGACGCGCAACGCGATCCTGACGCGCTTCTCGCGCTCGCCGAGGATGCGCCGGACATGGCGGATCTCGGCCGCAACGGCAGCTACCTCGTGCTTCGCCAGTTGGAGCAGGACGTCGCCGGCTTCTGGCGCTTCATGGACAGCGAGGTGCAGGGCGACCCGGTGCGACGCAAGCAACTGGCCGAAGCGATGGTCGGGCGAACGATGGAAGGCGAGCCGCTGATGGGCCGTCCCGACGAGGCGATCGACGGCGAGAGCGATCCGCGCAACACATTCACCTACCGCGACGACGCCGCAGGCCTGCGCTGTCCGATCGGCGCCCACATCCGGCGCAGCAATCCGCGCAATACCGACCTTCCGCCGGGCGAGCCGGGATTCATCTCGTGGGCGATGCGCACGCTCGGCTTCGACGCCGAGGCCCTGGCCGAGGACCTTGTGTCGTCGACGCGCTTCCACCGGCTGCTGCGGCGCGGCCGCGAGTATGGCACCGGCGTGTCGCTGGACGATGCCCTCGCGGGCCGCGATGCGAGCGAAGGCACGGGCCTGCACTTCATCTGCCTCGGCGCCAACATCGCGCGGCAGTTCGAATTCGTGCAGTCGGCGTGGTTGTCGGGCGTTCGATTCGACGGCCTGGCCAACGAGAGCGATCCGCTCATCGGCAACCATCTCCCGCGACCCGACGGCACGGCCACGGACACCTTCTCGATACCCGTCGATTCCGGTCCGGCCCGTCGCGTGTGCGGGCTGCCGCGGTTCGTGACCGTGCGGGGTGGTGCCTATTTCTTCCTGCCGGGACTTCGCGCGCTGCGGTACATCTCCAGGGTGGAACCATGAACTCGAACGTCAGCCGTCCGACGCCCCGTGCCAATACCGGCTCCGCCTTGCGCGACTTCGTCAGCGATGCGGGCATGGCAATGATTCGCCTGGAGCGCCGCTTCGATCCCTTCTTGAGGCCGGCTTTCGATGCCTTCCTGCGCGATCCGCTGGCCCGCTTCGCCACCGCGTTGATCAACGGCCGACGGACGGACGAAGGCCTGCAGATTGCGGAAGAACGGCTCCTGCCCGACGAAGAGAGCTTCACCGATTCGATCGTCAAGAGCTTCACCCGGCAGATGACCGACCTGTGGAAACCCGGCGGCTTCGAGCGCGGCGGCAACACCAAGACGCAGGGCATCGTGCGCGGCGAGTTCATCGTGCACGACGATATCCCGGCACACATGAAGCGCGGCATCTACGCCAAGGCGCAGACCTTTCCCGCATGGGTGCGCTTCTCGGGGCCGGGCCCCTACATCACGCCCGACATCGACGACGTGGGGTTCATGAGCATCAGCATCAAGCTCATGGGCGTGCCCGGACCGAAGCTGATGGATGACGAGCAGTTCACGCTGGACATGTTCGCCGTCTCGACGCCCACTTTCGTGACGCCCAATGCAAAGTGCAATGCGGCCTTGCAGATCGAAAGCGTCAAGAACGCACAGATCTTCTACTTCGTGAACCTGCGCGAGTCGCACATCCTCGACCTGGTCATGCAGTCGCTTTTCATCAAGACGCAGAGCAGTCCCTTCGAGGCGCCGTACTTCAGCTGCGTTCCCTACCTGATGGGGGAGGGCCAGGCGATGCAGTATTCGGTGTGGCCGAAGAGCACGAAACGCACGCCCATCCCGCGGCTTCCGCTGCGTCCGCCGGACGACTATCTGCGCAACGCCATGGTGGCGTCGCTCGCCGAAGGCGATGTCGAACTCGACATCCGCGTGCAGATGCAGACCGACCCGCATCTCATGCCGATCGAGAACGCCGGCGTGCTGTGGCCCGAGAAGCTGTCTCCGCGCGTCAGCGTCGCGACACTGAGGCTGCCGCGCCAGAAATTCAACTCACCGGCGCAGATGGAATTCGCCAAGCGGCTGTCCTACAACCCGTGGCATACCATTCCCGACCATCGCCCGCTGGGCAACCAGAGCAGGGCGCGCAAGCGGATGTACTGGGCGCTGTCGACGCTGCGGCACAACATGAACGCGGTGCCGCACTACGAGCCGAACGGGGACGAGGTGTTTGAGTAGCGTGTCACGTCGCCGTCAGCGTCAACCGCCATACTTGGCAGCGTGACATCTCCTCTTGCCAAGATCGCAGTGGCTTCCGCCTTGCTGGCCATGCTCGGTGGCTGCGCGGGCCTCAGCTTCGAGGACCGGGCAGAGGGTTGGCGCAGTGGCGTCGTGGTGGACCTGGGACAAGCCGGGAAACTGGCGCCGAAGGCCGACCACGACTGCGCCGTCGGCGCCGCGCCGAACGCACCCTACCTGGTGGTGCGCTATCGGGACCACGGCGTTCAGACCTGGTCGCTCGGCACTTCCGAAATTCCCCTGAATGCCGACTTCCGTGACGGCGAGCCGGTGGAGGTCAACATCCAGAATTGCGGCGTCCGGCGGCCTTCGTGACAGCGGCCCCGATCGCGGCGCTGCCGCGTCGCTACAACGCCTTGAGCCGAAGCAGACCGTCATCGGTCTGAAATGTGTCGTTGCCGGTCTTGACGACGCTTCGGCCCGTCGCAAGGCGGTACTCGGTCGTCACTTCGCGTGGAATGTCCGCGTCTTCGTCAGGGTTCGCTTCGAGGGTTTCGGTATAGCGCAGCACGACGTGCCGCTTGCCCACCTGATCGGTGACCTCGATGCGCTCGGTAGGGATTTTTCTCCTGTGAGGCATTGCTTCCTTCCCAAGGTTGAGCGGTTCCACTGTGGCGCAGGTCGATGACTGCATGCTTACGGCAATGCAAGCTGCAGAGCCGGGTAGTACGTGGCAGCACCTACTGGCCTAGGTGCGCGCACGGGTTCCTATCAAGTGCGCACCGCTATTTTTTGCGCGCCGATGGGCGGCTAGTCTTCAGGTTGCCCGCAATGCCGGAGCGGCGCATGACCCTGCCAACCAGTCGTGCCGTTGCAAGGCGCATCGGAGCGACGAGAGACAGGAGACAGCGATGCCCGCACTTTCGGCGATTGACCTGGCCATGTTCCTGCTGGAGACGCCTGCCCGCCCGTTCAACATCGGGCCTCTGGTGCTCTTGCGTCCGCCGGAGGGCTTCAAGGGAAACTTTGCCGACAAGCTGCACGCCAAACTGCTGAAGCGGCCGCCCGGTGCGCCCTTCAATTACCGCTACAAGCAGTCCCTGGCCCGCCTGCCTTCGGTCGAGCCGATGACCGACCCTGACATCCGGGAGCATGTGCACCGGCTGACGCTGGACAACGCAACGATGGACGCGCTGCTGAAGGAGGTCTGCGCGTTGCACGAGAAGAAGCTCGATCGTTCCGGCCTCCTCTGGCAGTTCCATGTCATCGACGGGCTGGCCGATGGCCGCGTGGCGCTGTACGGCAAGGCGCACCACGGCATCATCGACGGACGCACGTTCGTCAAGGCGGTGACGCTGTGGCTCACCGACGACCCGAAAGACAAGGTCGTGCGCGCCCTGTGGGACGGCGTGCCGCGATCCAGCGCTGCAGCCAAGGAGCGTACCGACATGGTGCAGCAGCTCATGAGCGCAAGCAGCCAGGTCACCGGCGTGTTGTTCTCGGCGGCCGGCCTGTACGGCATGCTCGCCCAGCAAGGGCTGCGTTCGTTGAGCCTCGGCAAGGAGCTGGCGCTGCCATTCATGAAGGTGTCCACGGCCTTCGATGGTGCGCTGTCGTCCAAGCGCAGCTATGCCTATTGCACCCTGCCGCTGCCCGAGATGAAGAGCCTGGGAAAGGCGCACGGCGCCACCATCAACGACCTGCTGCTGACAGCGCTCGACATGGCCATGCAGCAGTACCTGCGCAAGCGCGGTGGCACGCACAAGGAGCCGCTGGTGGCAGACATGCCGGTGGCACTGGCCGACGCCAAGGGCGGCAACCAGATCGCGGTGCTGCAGTTTCCGCTGGGAAAGGTCGGCGCTTCGGTGGCCGAGCGACTGGCCGCGATCCGCGCCGAGACCGGCCAATTGAAGGAATCGCTGAAGACACTCAGCAGCGACACCGTGATGCTCTACACCACCATCGTGCATGCCGTGCCGCTGCTGATGGAAATGGTCGCTGCCCAGGCCGCGCCGCGCCTGTCGAACCTGATGGTGTCGAATCCCTTCGGCTTGACTGGCCAGCCATACCTGATGGGCGCCGCCGTGGAACTCATCCTGCCGGTATCGGTGGTGGCCGCCGGGCACAAGCTCAATGTCACCGCGGTCACGCTGGGCGAGCGGCTGCAACTCGGCTTCCTCGCCATGCCGGATGCGGTGCCCCACATCGAAGAACTGGCGCGCTTCACCGAACAAGCCTTCGTGGAGTTGCAGGCCGCGTTGGGCGCGGGCTCGCCGGTCGCCGAACCAGCCCCTGCGCCGCCGAAGAAATCGTCCAGGGCCCCGGTCAAGGCAACTCCCAGGGCGCCGCGCAAGACCGCCGTGAAGACGACGGCGGCGCGAAAACGAGCGACACCGGTCAAGCGCGGCACGCGTCCGGCATCTGCCTGAGCACCTTGCTTCACCCGACCCCTATCCATATCAGGAGAAGGAACAATGAAAAAGCCACTTGTCTCTGCCACGGTGTACGCCGCCGTCGCAGTGCTGGCCAGCGCAGTGGCCCTTGCCCAGCCATCGAGCACGGCGGTTCCGGTTTCAAAGCCCGCCACTGCCACCACCGAGCGCGCCAACGAAGCCGTGCGCAAAGCGATGGCGATGAACGACAAGCAAGACTTCGAAGACGCCACCCGCGGCAAGCTGGCCGAACTGAAGGACCCGGTGGTCAAGGCCCCGGACGGCCGGCTGGTGTGGAACACCCAGCGCTACGACTTCGTCAAGGGCGATGCACCCGCGACGGTCAACCCCAGCCTGTGGCGCGAGCAGAAGCTCAACACCGCGCAGGGCCTGTTCAAGGTGGCCGACGGCATCTACCAGATCCGCGGCTACGACATGGCCAACATAACGCTCGTCGAAGGCGCCAGCGGCTGGATCGTCATCGACACGCTGTTTACCGAGGACATGGCCCGGGCCGGCATGAAGCTGGCCGTGGAGTACCTGCACAGCACCAAGCCGGTGGTTGCAGTGATCTACACCCACAGCCATGTCGACCACTTTGGTGGCGTGCGCGGCGTGATCGACGAGGCCGACGTGCGGTCGGGCAAGGTCAAGGTCATCGCGCCCGAAGGCTTCATGGACAACGCCGTGGCCGAGAACGTGCTTGCCGGCAATGCCATGTCGCGCCGCGCCAACTACATGTATGGCGTTGCGCTGCCGGCCAACGACAGGGGATCGGTGGGCACTGGCCTGGGGCTGGCGGTGAGCAACGGGGCGCCGGGCCTGGTCCCGCCGACACAGGTCATCAAGAAGACCGGCGAGGAGATGACCATCGACGGCGTGCGCATCCAGTTCCAGATGGCACAGGGCTCGGAAGCACCGTCGGAAATGATGATCTATTTCCCCGACAAGAAGGCGCTGTGCCTGTCCGAGGTCGCCGTCAAGCTGATGCACAACATCTACACCATTCGTGGCGCCAAGGTGCGTGACGCGCTCTCATGGAGCAAGTACATCAACGAGACGCTGGACCTGTACCCCGACGTCGAAGTGGCCTTCGCGAGCCACCATTGGCCGACCTGGGGCAACCAGAACATCCGCAAGTTCCTGACGAACCAGCGCGACACCTACCGCTTCCTGCACGACCGCGCGCTCCACCTGGCAAACCAGGGCATGGTGATGGACGAACTCGGCAACGAACCCTTCTTCCCCAAGGAACTCGCCAAGGATGCCAGCTCGCACGGCTACTACGGCACGCTCAGCCACAACCTGCGCGCGGTCTACGACTTCTACCTGGGCTTCTACGATGCGAACCCGGCGACGCTGAATCGCCTCCCGCCGGCCGATGCCGCCAAGCGCTACGTGGCTACGATGGGTGGTGAGGCCGCGGTCCTCGCGATCGGGAAGAAAGCCTTCGACCAAGGCGATTACCGCTGGGTCGCAGAGCTGGTGAACCATGTAGTCTTCGCCAACCCGGCAAATACCGAGGCGCGCGCGCTACAGGCCGATGCGCTGGAGCAGTTGGGCTACCAGGCCGAATCCGCCACCTGGCGCAATGCCTACCTGATGGGCGCTCTGGAACTGCGCGCCGGCGCACGTGCCGTAGACGCCAGTTCAAGTGGGCCGGACACCGTGCGCGGCATGACCAACGAGCTGTTGTTCGATTACATCGCCCTGCGCCTGAACCATGAGAAGACCGACGGCATGAAAGCCGCGATCAGCATGGTGTTCAGCGACACGAACGAAGTCTGGGCACTGGAGCTGTCGAATTCCGTCCTGAACAACACCAAGGGGCGCGTGCTGAAGAACCCCGATGTCACGTTGACGCTGACGCGCCCCGCATTCCTGGCCATGCTGCTGCAAGGCAAGAAGGTGCCCGAGTTGGTGCAGGCCGGTCTGCTCAAGGTCGAGGGCGACCCGAAGAGCTTCGCCGCGGTGGTGGCGAACGTGGTCGACTTCAATCCCGTCTTCAACATCGTCACGCCCTGAGAGCCCTGAGAGGAGCGCATCATGACATCGAGACACTGGCACGCCAGCTATGGCGACATCCCGAAGGAGATCAACCCCGACGCCTACCGCTCGGTCGTCGAGATGATGGAAGAGGCGATGCAGAGGTTCGCCGACAAGCCGGCGTTCCGCTGTGCCGGGCAGACGCTGACCTATGCCCAGGTGGACGCGTTGTCGCGCAATTTCGCGGCCTACCTGCAGGGCAGGCTGGGCGTCCGGAGTGGCGACCGCATCGCCGTGATGTCACCGAACCTGCTCGCCTTTCCGATTGCCTTCCTCGGCATCATCCGCGCCGGGGCCGCGCAGGTGAACGTCAATCCGCTGTACACGCCGCGCGAACTCGAACACCAGCTCAACGACGCCGGGGTCGAGACGATCGTCGTCTACAACGGCGTGTCGGCCACGGTCGCCGAAGTGATGGGGAAGACCCGGCTGAAGACCGTGTTGACCACCGGTGTCGGCGACGGCAGCGGCGTGCAGATTCCCAGCCCGCCATTGGATGCGCGGCTGAATGACACCACATCGCTGGCCCGGGCGCTCGAAGAGGGGGCCAAGTTGCCGTTCGAGCCGGTCGATCTCAACGGCGACGACTTGCTGTTCCTGCAGTACACCGGCGGCACCACAGGCTTGTCGAAGGGCGCGACGCTGTCGCACCGCAACCTGATTGCCAACACCGAGCAGTTCAAGGCCTGCATGCCCGACAACGTGCGCCCGGGCGAGGAGGTGATCGTCACGGCGATCCCGCTGTATCACATCTTCGCGCTGATGGTGAACTTCATCACCTACTTCTCAGTCGGCGCAGACAACTGGCTGGTGCCCAACCCGCGCGACTTCGACAGCTTCATCGACACGATGAAGAAGGCGCGCCCGACCGTGTTCATGGGTGTGAACACGCTCTACGCGGGCCTGTGCGCGCACCCGAGGAGCAAGGAGATCGACTGGTCCAACCTGCGCCTGGCGGGCGGTGGCGGCGCGGCAGTGATTGGTGCGGTGTCCGACAAGTGGCGCGCGCTCACCGGCACTTTCATTCGGGAAGGCTACGGCCTGTCGGAGACCTCGCCGGTGCTGACCTTCAACCCGGCCGCGGTCAAGGAGTTCACCGGCACCACCGGGTTGCCGATGCCCTCGACCGACATCAAGCTGCTGGACGACGAAGGCGGCGAAGTCGGCATCGGCGAGCCCGGCGAGGTCTGCGCCAAGGGCCCGCAGGTGATGAGCGGCTACTGGCAAAGGCCCGAGACCCACGCGAGCACATTCACCGCCGACGGCTACTTCCGGACCGGCGATGTCGGCGTGTTCGATGCGAAGGGGTTCCTCAAGATCGTCGATCGCAAGAAGGACATGATCATCGTCTCGGGCTTCAACGTCTATCCGAACGAGATCGAGGACGTGGCCGCCGGCTGCCCCGGCGTCCTCGAATGCGCCTGCATCGGAGTGCCGGACGAGAAGTCGGGCGAGGCGGTCAAGCTGTTCATCGTCAGGGCCGCGGATGCGAAGCTGAGTGAAGCCGATGTCGTGGCCTATTGCCGCAACCAGCTCACTGGCTACAAGGTGCCGCGCATCGTGCGCTTTGTCGAAGCGCTGCCGAAATCGGCCGTCGGCAAGATCCTGCGCCGCGAACTGCGCGATGTGGCATGACGACCTTCGACTATGACTGGCTGGTCGTGGGTTCGGGTTTCGGCGGCAGCGTGTCCGGGCTTCGCCTGGCCGAGAAGGGCTACAAGGTGGCCGTGCTCGAATGCGGCCGGCGCTTTCGCGACGAGGACTATGCCGCCACGACCTGGAACCTGCGCGATTTTCTCTGGGCGCCTGCGCTGGGCCTGCGCGGCATCCTGCGCCTGACGCCTTTCAAGGATGTGTTCATCGCCAGCGGTTCTGCGGTGGGGGGCGGCAGTGTCGTCTATGCCTGCACCTTGTATCGCGGCGCACCGGAGTTCTTCGTCAATCCGCAGTGGGCCGGCCTGGAAGACTGGGCGGCCACGCTCGGCCCGCACTACGACACGGCCGAACACATGCTCGGCGTGAACACCGTGCCTTTCGAAAGCGACGGGCAAAGGTTGCTCATGGATGTGGCCCGGCACTTCGGCGTGGAGCAGACGTTCAAGCGCACCCCGGTGGGCATCTTCTTCGGCGAACCGGGCAGGGCGGTGCCCGATCCGTATTTCGGTGGTGAGGGACCGGCACGGACCGGCTGCACGCGCTGCGGCGCCTGCATGGTGGGGTGCCGCGTCGGCGCGAAGAACACGCTGGTGAAGAACTACCTGTGGTTCGCCGAGAAGGCCGGCGCACGGATCCTGCCGGAACATGAAGTCGTCGACATCCGCCCACTCGGCGCAGCCGACGGCAGCGACGGCTACGGCGTCACCACGCAGCGGCCCGGTGCGTGGTTCAACAAGCAGCGGCGAAGCTTCAAGACGCGCGGCGTGGTGATGTCCGCGGGTGCGCTGGGCACCAACCGGTTGCTCGCCAAATGCAAGCACGGCGGCTCGCTGCCTGCCATCAGCGACCGGCTCGGCGAACTGGTGCGCACCAACAGCGAATCGATACTGGCCGTGACCTTGCCCGACGAAAAACTCAAGCCGGGCAACGACGTGGCCATCAGCGCCAGCATCCACCCGCGGCCGGACACGCACATCGAATTCGTTACCTATGGCGCGAAGGGCGACTTCATGTCGACCCAATTCACCATGATCACCGGCGAAGGCACGCGCGTGACCCGCCCATTGCGTCTGCTCGGCAGCATCGTGCGCCATCCGGTGCGCTTCGCGAAGGTGCTTTGGCCGTTCGGATGGGGGAGGCGCACCGTCATCTTCCTGGTCATGCAAAGCCTGGACAACGCCATCGCCTTTCGCGCCAGGCGGGGGTGGCTGGGCGGCATCGGCCTGAGCACCGAACAGGACAAGGACAAACCGAACCCGACCTTCATCGCGATCGCCAACGAGGCCGCGGAATGGCTGGCGCAGCAGACCGGCGGCATTGCCCAGAGCATGGTGCTCGAAGCCTTGGCCAACATTCCGTCGACAGCACACATCCTCGGTGGCGCGGTGATTGGCAAGGACGCGAGCACCGGTGTCGTCGATCGGCACAACCAGCTCTTTGGCTACCGCAACTTCCTCGTTTGCGACGGTGCCGCCATGCCGGCGAACCCCGGCGTCAACCCGTCGCTGACGATCACGGCCATTGCCGAGAACGCGATGAGCCACATCCCCGCGGCGCAGGCGCAGCAGCCATGATCACCCAGCGTGTCATCGATGCGGCGATGCGCTTCGGGGTGAAGCGCCTGTGGAGCAGGGGCGTCACCATCGAGCAACTGCGCGACAAGGCCCGGATCGCAGATGCCTTGCTCCGGCCCGGTGCCTACAGCATCGGCGTCGCCAGCGTCGACGCCAACGGCGTGCCTTCGGAATGGATCGGCGACGAGCTGTCGGCAATGCGCGGCGTGCTGCTCTACCTGCACGGCGGGGCCTTCAGCCTGCACCTGCCCAATGGCTATCGGCATCTGACGTCGCGGCTGGCCCGGAACACCGGCTTGCGCGTGCTGGTGCCAGCCTATCGCCTGGCGCCCGAGCACCGGTTCCCGGCAGGGCTGGACGATTGCGTCTGCGCCTATCGCTGGTTGATAGAGCAGGGGTACTCGCCCGACCGCATGGCCATTGCCGGCGATTCGGCCGGGGGCAATCTCGCGCTGGCCGCGCTGATGCGTTTGCGCGATGAAGGCCTGCCATTGCCTGCCTGCGCGGCGGTGATGTCGCCCGTCACCGACCTCACCGGCGGCAGCCCTTCGGTGCAAGACAACGAAGAAAGCGATGTGCTGTTCGACCGGCATGCGCTCGGGTTGGTGCAGGCCGCCTACCTTGACGGCGCTCCCGCAGACGACCCGGCCGTCTCGCCGCTGTTCGGCGACTGGACCGGACTGCCGCCGCTGCTGTTCCATGTGTCGGGCAGCGAGATGCTGCGCGACGATTCGGTGCGTGCCGTCGAGCGCGCCCGTGTCCATGGCGTCGATGCCCGGCTCAAGGTCTGGCCCCGCATGCCGCACGTCTTCCAGCTGATCGGCGTGCTGCCGCAATCGAAGCAGTCACTCGACGAGATCGGCGCCTTCATCGTCGAGCGCTGCGGGCTCGGGCAGCCGTCCGCGATGTCCGCTGGCGCGCAGTCGATGGCGGCGCCTTCCTAGGAGTTCGATCCCATGGACACCATCGTTCAACGCATGCAGGACACCTTCGAGCGGCAACGCGTGGCGTTCCTGGCGCATCCGTTTCCGAGCCTGTCCGAGCGCAAGACCAGGCTGAAGGCGTTGAGGGCCCTGCTCAAGCGCTACCAGGATCGCATCGCCACGGCGGTGAGCGCGGATTTTGGCGGGCGTTCGCCGGCCGAGACGAAGCTGGTCGAGGTGCTGGGGCCGATCCTCGAGATCAACCACGCGCTGCATCGCCTGCGTCAATGGATGCAGCCGCAGCGCCGCGCCACCGAACTGCTCTTCTTCAGCAACAGTGCGCGCGTCAACTACCAGCCCAAGGGCGTGGTCGGCGTGATCACGCCGTGGAACTTCCCGCTGTACCTGTCGTTGGGGCCGCTGGTCGCCGCGCTGGCCGCGGGCAACCGCGTGATGATCAAGATGTCGGAGCTGTCGCCTCGTACCACCGAACTGTTGGCGCAGATGCTGGCCGAAAGCTTTGCCGAAGACGAGGTCGCGGTCTTCGGCGGCGAAGTCGCGGAGGCGCAGGCGTTTTCGCACTTGCCTTTCAACTACCTGGTGTTCACCGGCTCACCGGCGGTCGGCCATCACATCACGCGCGCGGCAGCGCAACATCTCACGCCGGTGACGCTGGAACTGGGCGGCAAGTCGCCGGCGCTCGTGGCCAACGATCGCGCGGTGGAGATGGCCGCCGAACGCATCGCGCACGGCAAGGCCTTCAGCAGCGGCCAGGTCTGCCTGGCGCCCGACTACGCATTGGTGCCGCGCGGCCATGTCGATGCCTTTGCGAGCGCGGTGGAGCGGTCCTTCCGACGGCTGTACCCCACGGTGCAGGGCAACCACGACTACACCAGCATGGCTTGCGAGCCGCACGCACAGCGCATCCGCGAGCTACTGGCCGAAGCCACCGCGAAGGGCGGCAAGGTCATCGCCTGCGGCGACAACGGGGCAGGGCGGCGAATTCCGTTGCATGTCGTCACCGGCGTGCGCGATGACATGCGCATCGCCAACGAAGAACTGTTCGGACCGATCCTTCCGGTGGTGGCCTACGACACGCTCGACCAGGCCATCGACTACATCGCCGCAAGGCCGCGCCCGCTGGCGCTCTATGCGTTCGGATTCGGCGGCGCCGAAGTGGAGCGCCTGACGAGCGTGCGCCGTGGTTCCCGATGGGTCTGTTCTATCCGCCCTATGGCAATCTGGTGCAGCGCCTGGTGTTCAAGTTCTACCTGGGGAAGCCCGACCCGGCACTTGCCGATGCCGCGTGCGCGAATGATTCATCTCGTCATGGTGAGAACGGCCTTGCCGCTGATACTGCGCCGCCGTAACGCGTCCAGAGCTTGGCTGACGTCCCGCCACGGCACTGTCAGAGCCACCCGCGCTTCGAGCTGGCCGGCCGCGAGCAGCCCGAGCAGCGAGGCGAGGTCCGTGCCGATGCCCGGACCGGAGGCGTAGTAGGCGAAGGTCTGAAGCCTCGCGCCCTCGCGACCCGGAACGAACTGGCGGAACCCGATGGGCGTGAGCTCGCCGCTGCTCGATCCGAACATGACGATGGTTCCCCCAGGGGCGACCCGTTGGATCGCCAGCGCGAGGCTTTCCCCGCCAACCGACTCGGCGATCAGTGAGAAGGGCCCCTCGGCCACTTCAATCGACTCGACAACTTGATCGGCGCCAAGGCCGCGGAGATCCGCGGCATGCCGGGCTGCGGCGATCGCTGTCACCGACGCGCCCTGTTGTCGGGCGATCTGGATCTGGAGACGTCCGACCGCGCCGCTGGCGCCCGTGATCAGGACTCGCTGGCTGGCCAGGTCACCGCCGAAGCGAAGGGTCCGCAGCGCCGTCGTACCCGCGACGGGAAGCGTGGCGGCACTGGCGAAATCAACGTTCTCCGGCAGCACGGCCATGCAGTCGGTTGGAACGGCGATACGTTCAGCCCAGCCGGCCGCGTCGACCAAGGCGGCCACCCGGGTGCCGACAGCGGGCCCGGAGCCGTCTGCGGCCGCGCGTTCGACGACCCCCGCGACGTCCTGGCCGGGCATCCAGCCATTCGGGCGAAGTGCGAGCAGGCGCAGTTCTCCGCGGTTCAACGAGGTCGCGTGGACTGCGATCAACGCCTCGCTCGGCGCAGGCCGAGGTTCGTCAACCTCGGCGAGCCTCAGGGCGCCAGCGCTTTCAGGATTGTTTACCAGGGCGAGCATTCGGTCGTACCTCCGGATTGGTGATTGGCAAGTCGCCAGACCCAAGCCTATCGAGGCTTCCAATTGAGTGATCTAGATATCATCGCAATCAATCACCAAAAATCGTCAACCGTGAGACAGCCTCTACGCTACCCGTGGCCGAATCTGGACGTGGATGAGGCGACTGCGCCGCCGGCGATTGCCGTGCGCATCGACGTTGCCAAAGACAAGACGGAGGTGGCCGCCCACCGGCACCGGAAGGGACAGCTCGTCTTCGCGCTGGCGGGCGGTGTCACGTGTCGCGTGCCCAGCGGACTCTGGATGGTTCCGCCGCATTGCGGCGTTTGGATTCCGAGTGGCATGGAGCACAGCAACGTGGCCACTGCCAATGCGCACCTTTATTTCGTGTATATCGAACCGCAAGCCGCCGAGCTGCCGGATCGATGCTGCACCTTTTCGATTTCGCCGTTGCTGCGCGAAGCGATCGTCGAGCTGTCCGATTGCGCGCATGACGACGACGCGCGGCGCGAACTCTTGACCAGGGTCCTGCTCGCCGAATTGCCGCGCATGGCTGTTCAACGATTGCATCTCCCGCTTTCCTCCGAGCGGCGTCTGAAGCGGATCGCCGCGGCGTTGGCAGACGATCCGTCAGACCGCAGCACGCTGGCAGAGTGGGCCGATCGCGTCGCGCTCAGCGAGAGCAGCCTCGCCCGTCTCGTGGTGAAGGAAACAGGGCTGACCTTCGGGCGTTGGCGCCAGCAGTTGCATCTGGTCGTCGCATTGCGGGAACTGGCGGCCGGCGCCACTGTGCAGCAAGTCTCGGCCGATCTAGGTTACGAATCGGTCAGCGCCTTCATCACCATGTTCAAGAAGGCCCTTGGGAAGCCGCCGGGAAAGTATCTCAGTGGTGTCGCGCAAGGCTCAGCCATCTCGTCCGGTTCGCCGAACCATTTCGAGGCAGCCTGACCGACTTCCCCGGGGTCAGGCGCGGTCTCCGTCAGGCGGCCGTGACGATTCCGCGCGACGGATTGGGAAACAGCAGCGGCCCGAGCATGCCGCGCTGAAAAGGCTTCCACTCGCCCTCGGGCTGCGCAAGCCGGTCGGCCAGCGCGTAAAGCACGGCGGGATGCGTGTCAAGGCCGAAGTGGCTGCCGAGCATCACTTCGATGTTCTCGGAGTTCGGCCCGGTGGTCTCCATGCTGCAGCGCCAGGCGACGATACCGTCGGTGCGGCTGAAGATCGACGTGGTCGGCACCCGCGGCGTGCGCGTCACGTGCTTCATGCGCGGTGAGTCTTCGGCGCTCTGGCCGCTCAGGCCTTCGTAGACGCGCCACGCGTTGGTCGCGCGCGGGCTGCCCTTGAACGGGCTGCCGAGCGTCACGACGCTGCGGACGAGCTTGGGATGGCGATTGGCCAGGAAGCGCGCATAGGCGCCGCCCAGGCTCTTGCCGACGAGGCTCACCTTGCGGCCTTCCTTCGCGTGCAGTTCCGTCAGCTTCTTGACCATGCGGTCCTCGACGCCGGCGCGCGGACCGAAGTTGCGCCCCTGGCCCCAGCCGTGCACTTCGTAGCCGCGGCCCTTCAGGTAGCGGCGCAACAGGAGCGTCGACCCATCGCCGGAGGTCAGGCCGGGCAGCACCATCACCGGATGGCCGTCGCCGCGCGGCGCGATCTTCAGCAGCGGCCACAAGGCGATCGTGGCGCCGGCTTCCCACACGGCGCGGACCTCGGCGAGCATCAGCAGGCGAGAGGGCGCACGGACCGGTCGGCGTGTGACTGCAGGTGAGTTCATTTCAGATGCGGCGGTCATTGTAGAGAGCCGGTTCGTGCAGTTCTTCACGGCCGGCTCCTCAGTATGTGCGAGTTCCTCAGTATCAAGCAGGATGCGTCAACGGCACGGACGCAGGACCATTGATGCAAAGGAAGACCCATCGCCTTTTGGAGAACGCCATGCTGAAAAGTCCTTCGATGCCCGCCGAAACGGCATTCGAGATCCGTTTCCAGTCGCTGTTTCACGAGGGTCGCGCGTTGGCATTCCCCTGCGACGCACGCGGCGCGGTCGATCTCGACGCCATGGGTGACAGGGCCCGCAGCAACTATCTCTTTGCGCGGGGCATGATTGGCCGTGAATACGCGATGCCTGTCGTCCAGGAGAGCGAAACGCAGTGAATTCAATGGGACTGTCGCGACTATTTCCTACGGGGGAAAGTCCCCATCAGGAAACCGATTTCCTGGTGCCCCCGGTGTTGCGCGCACGCAAAAGTCCGCCTCAACGCGGGCTACCATGCCTTATGGATTCCGCGACCGATCTCGAGACCGAACTCGACAGCTATTTCACCTGGCTCACACACTTCGAAGCCGGCATACCCAGCGCACAGCACGTTGTCTCGTGCTGGTACAGGAGCCCGGTGCTCCAGGTGTACATGCGCTACTCATGGTTCAAGCCCTCCACCCCCGGCGAGCCCGCGCTGTGCCTGGGCAACGTCACCGTCGCCGATGAGGTTCGCAGCCGAGGCTACTTTGCGCGCCTCGTGCAGCGCTTTCTGGATGGAATCGACGGGCTGAATGCCCGGGTCCTCTACGTCGAGAACATCGCGAACCCCCGGTTCGAGCGCTGGCTTCTTCGATCGGGGTTCCAGCGGTGTGCGCATGGCAGCAGTGAGTTTTCCGCCTACTACCTCGCTCGGTAGCGGATTCGGAGGCGGCTACAGCTTGAAAATGCGCTGCGCATTGCCCGAACGCACCGCCGCGGTCTGTTCCGCCGGGAGGCTCGCTGTATTGGCGAATGCGCCCTTCGTGTCGTGCACCTGGTGCGGCCAGTCGGTGCCGAACATCACGTGCTCGGCGCCGACCACCGAGATCAGGTACTGCAGCGCGCCCAGGTTGTAGGTGATGCTGTCGTAGTAGATGTGGCGCAGGTAGTCGGTGGGCTTGCGCTTCATCTTGCGGCGGCTCGGGATCTCGACCTCGTCGCCTTTCTCGAAGCGGCCGACCAGGTAGGGCAGGGTCCCGCCGCCGTGCGAGGCGATGATCTTGAGGTTGGGGTATTGGTCGAAGAAGCCCTCGAAGATCATGCGCGTGATGGCCAGCGTGGTGTCGAACATGAAGCCGACCGACCAGCTCAGGTCGAACTTGGTCATGTCCATCATGTCGACACCCGGCGGGTCGGTCGGGTGCACCAGCACCGGCAGGCCGCGCTTGTCGATCTCGGCCCAGATCGGCGCGAAGAGCGAATCGGTCAGACTGCGGCCCGCGATGTTGGCCAGCACCATCACGCCGACCGCACCGTTGGCGCAGGTGCGCTCCAGCTCCTCGATGGCGCGCTGCGGATATTCCCAGGGCAGTGAGGTGAACCAGCGAATGCGGTCGGGGTAGGTGGTCTGCGCCTCGGCCATCGTGTCGTTCGACTCTCTGGCGGCGCGGCAGCTGATGTCTTCATTGCCCCAGTACACGTTGGGGCAGGTGAGCGAAACCACGGACACGTCGATGCCCGCCGCATCCATGTGCTTCACGCGCAAGTCATAGTCGAAGTGGCCTCGCTGCGGAATCACGACCGGCGTGTCGCCACGAAAGATTTCCTGCTGGCCATCCGGCCGCGTCTTGATGTTGTAGATCCCGCCCTCTTTCTTGAGCAGTTCGAGCCACCGGGTGGTGAACATGTGGGTGTGGACGTCGATGACGGTCATGATTTGCTTGTCTCCGTTGTGTGGGTTGAAGGTTGAAGGTTGAAGGGCGCCGCAGCAGGCTCAATACGTGAGCAGTTGCCCCAGGAAAGACCGCAGGCGCGCGCTTTGCGGCCGGTCGAAGAAGTCGTCGGGCGGCGCGGTCTCGATGACCTGGCCCTGGTCCATGAAGATCACGCGGTCGGCGACGCGGCGCGCAAAGCCCATTTCGTGCGTGACGATCATCATCGTCATGCCTTCGCCGGCCAGGCCCTCCATGGTTTGCAGCACTTCATTCACCATCTCGGGGTCCAGCGAGGCCGTGGGCTCGTCGAACAGCACCACCTGCGGCCGCGTGCACAAGGTGCGCGCAATCGCAACACGCTGCTGCTGGCCGCCGGAGAGTTGTGCCGGATGCTTGTGCGCATGGTCGCGCAGCCCCACGCGTTCCAGGTAGTGCATGGCGCGCTCTTGCGCCTCCTTGCGGCCCACGCCCATGCCCCACACCGGTCCGACAGTCAGGTTCTGGAGCGCGGTCATGTGCGGGAACAGGTTGAACTGCTGGAACACCATGCCCACGCGCCGGTTCACGGCAAGCCGTGCGGCGCGCGTGATTTCGTCGGCGCCGACGTCGACGCCACAAACGTGAAGATGCCCCTGCTGGAAGGGCTCCAGCAGGTTGACAGTCCGCACCAGCGTGGACTTGCCCGAGCCCGATGGCCCGCAGATCACGATGCGTTCGCCCGGCGTCACTTGCAGGTCGATGTCGCGCAGCGCGTGGTAGTCGCCGTACCACTTGTTGATGCCGGTCATTCGCACCACGGCGGTGGCATTCGCTTCTTGGGAGGGCGTGTGAGTCATCGAGGATTCAAATGGGGTCAGCGCGAGGCTTCGAGCCGGCGGCTGTAGCGCGAGAGCCCCCAGCAGACGGCAAGGTAGGCCAGCGCCAGGAAGACGTGGCCCGAGGTCAGGATGTTGGCATCGCCCACCCAGCCGGGCGACTTGGCGCCCGTTTCGACCGCGCCGAGCAGGTCGTTGACGCCGATCACCGAAAGGAGCGTCGTTTCCTTGATCACGGCGATCATGATGTTGACCAGCGCAGGCACCACGGCGGTCACGGCCTGCGGCAGCACGATCAGGCGCAAGGCCATGAAGTCGCTCAGGCCCACCGTCGTGGCGGCTTCGAACTGGCCCCTGCCGATGGACTGCAATCCACCGCGAAAGACTTCCGCCGCCATCGCCGCGTTGAACAGCGCGAAAGCGGCGAGCGCGCGCGAGAACAGGTCGACGTTCGAGCCTCTGGGCAGGAACATCGGCAGCAAGGTGGCCGCGATGAACAGCACGACCAGCAAGGGCACCGAGCGCATGGATTCGACGAACGCGGCGCAGACCCAGCGCACAACCGGCAGGCGCGAGCGGCGGCCGAGCGCGAGCGCAAGGCCCAACGGCAGCGCGGTCGCAAAGGTCGCCAGCGTCACGACCAGCGTGAGCAGCAGGCCGCCCCAACGCGTCGGCGGCACGAAGGGCAGGATGCCGCCGCCCAGCAACAGCAGGAAGAACAGCACCGGCATCCACACGAAGCCCATCAACACCCGCTGCAGGCTCGCGCCGTGCGCGCGGCGAACCACCCAGGTCCAGAACAGCGCAAAACCCATGAAGCAGGCCCAGGCGCGCCACAACTGGTCCGATGGATAGTCGCCGACCAGCCAGGGCTTCCACCGCGCGGTCACGAAAGCCCAGCAGGCGCCGCGGCTGTCCGGGCAGGCGTCACTGGAGGTGCCGGTCCAGTGCGCATGCACGACGGCCCATTCGAAGAAGCGCCAGCCTGCCAGGACGAAGGCGACCAGCAGCAGCAAAGAGATCAAGCCCATGGCTGGACTCGGAAACCAGGCCCGGCGCCAGCGCGTGAGCGCAGGGATCGCGGTCGCCGGCACGGGCCGCGCAGCGACCGGCACCTCGCGCAGGAAGCGACTCATCTCAGCGGCCATGGCGCTTCATCAAATGGCGATTTGCGAGATTCACCACCAATGCAATGGTGAGATTGATGGCCGCATAGAACACCACGACCAGCGCCATGGCTTCGAGCGCCTGGCCGGTCTGGCTCAACACCGTGCCGCCGACGATCTGCATGACGTCCGGGTAGCCGATGGCTGCGGCAAGCGAGGAGGCCTTGGCGAGCGTCTGGTACTGCCCGGCAGCCGGCGGCAATGCAACGCGCAGGGCTTGCGGCAGGACGACCAGCAGGGCGGCGCGCACCCCGCTCAGTCCCACGGTGGCCGCGGCCTCCGACTGACCGCGTGGTACCGAAAGGATGCCCGCGCGAAAGATCTCGGCGAGAAAGGTGCTGTTGTAGATCGACAGCCCGAGCGTCAGCGCGATGAGTTCGGGCAACAGCGCAAAGCCGCCGCTGACGTTGAAGCCTTCGACGACGGGGATGTCCCATCCGAATCCACCCGTGGCCGTCATCATCAGGTGCGGGAGGAACAGCCCGCGGTTGTTCAGCAACGCGGGGCCGAGATGCAGGCTGTCGCCCACGTCCGGCAGGAGGGCGATCGCGGAGAAGTACCAGAAGAAAATCTGCAGCAGCATGGGGATGTTGCGAAACACCTCCACGTAGACGGTCGATGCGCCGCGCACCAGCGGGTGCGTGCTGAGCCGGCCGAAGGCGATGAAGAGTGCGATCAAGGTGCTGAACACGATCGCCAGCGCCACCACCAGCAGCGTGTTGAGCGCCGCGACGAGGATGGCGTCGCCATAGGTCGATGCCGGGCCGAACGGAACCAGCGTCTGGGCGATCTCGAAGCCTGCCTCGGTCCGCAGGAAACCATAGCCGATGGAAATGCCCAGCGTGTGCGCATTGACGAGGAAGTTGGCGATGCCGCGCCATGCGAGCCAGCCGATCACGGCCACGAGCAGGGCCTGTCCGACATAGCCCGGCAGCCGTTCCATGAGAACGGCGCGGGACATCTTGCGCGCGCGTTCCTTCAACGGACCGGAATCGCCATCATCAGGCCGCCATTGGCCACCAGCGCATTGCGGCCGCGGTCCAGGCGCAGGGCGGTCTTCGGGCCGACGTTGCGGTCCCACACGTCGCCGTAGTTGCCCACCGCCTTGATGGCCTTGTAGGCCCAGTCGGGGTTCACGCCGAGCTTGATGCCGAAGTCGCCCGTGGTGCCCAGCAGGCGCTGCACGTCCGGGCTCTGCGAGTTGCGTTGCTCGTCGACGTTGGCCTGCGTGATGCCGAGTTCTTCAGCCGCCACCAGGGCGTTCATCGTGAAGCGCACGACGGCTTCCCAGCGCGGCTGTCCCTGCGCCACGATCGGGCCGATGGGCTCGTTCGAAACCGTCTCCGCCAGCACCTTGAACTCGTCGCGGTTCGGCAGCTTGGCCAGGCGCGCGGCCAGGCCCGAGCGGTCGTTGATGGCCGCATCGCAGCGCTTGCCGACGAAGGCATCCCACGCCTGCTCCTGCGAGGCGAAGGTCACGATCTTGTACTTGAGCTTGTGAGCACGAAAGTAGTCGGCCACGATGAGTTCCGACGTGCTGCCCTGCGCGGTGCAGATGGTGGCGTTGTTCAGGTCGGCGATCTTGCTGGCCTTCGACTTGGTGGTCACGGCGAAGCCCTGGCCGTCGAAGAACATCACCTTCGGGAACTTGAGACCGCTCACGTCGCGGCTTTGCGTCCAGGTGAAGCGGTGCGTGAGCACGTCGACCGCGCCGGTGGGCAGGCCGGCAAAGGCGGTCTTGAGGTCCATCGGCACGAGCTGGATCTTCGTCTCGTCGCCGAGCGTCGCGGCGGCGATGGCCTTGCACAAGTCGACGTCGAAGCCTTCGCGCTTGCCGGCGTTGTCCTCGGCCGAGAAGCCGGGCGCAGCCAGCGTGACGCCGCACTTGACGACGCCGTGCGCCTTGACATCGTCGAGGACGTCGGCGTGGGCGGCGCCGGAGAATGCGGCGATGGCGGCGAGTGCGAGCAATGTCTGGCGTACGGTCGGCCGGGTCCTTGGGATGCGCATGTTGTCTCTGTCTTCGGGTTGTTGGATCGCGGTGCAGGGTATCACCGGAGGTCCGTGAATCCGACCCACAGAAACCCTGTCCGGCGAGCATCAGGGGCAAGCTCACGTCATCTGGAATGCCGTCTCGGGGGGCAAGGCCAGTGCCAAAATAGGCCTCATGAGCGAGCCCAAGAGACAATTCTCTCGACTGATGCGCAGCGCCACCTTGAGCGGCTACGTCGAGTTGGTGGAGTCGCTCGGGCGAGATCCCCATGTGTTCATGCGAGCCGTGGGGTTGCATGCGAAGTTGCTCGAAGACCCTGAGACGCTGATCTCGAGAGATGCCGCGCGCGAGTTGCTGGAGATCACCGCCCGTGCCACGCAGACCGAAGATCTGGCGCTGCGTCTTGCGGCAAAGCGCAAGCTGTCCGCCCTCGGGCCTATCAGCCTCGTACTGAGGGAAGAGCCCACACCGAGGGATGCCCTCGACACTCTGTGCCGCTACCTGAAGCTGGTGAACACCTCGCTGACGATCCGAGTTGAAGACACCGCCAGCATGGTCATCATCCGGGAAGACTTGCTGCCAAGCCCCGGGCTGGCGATGCGACAGTCGATGGAACTCGCGGTGGGCGGCACGTTTCGCATGCTGAGCGAATTGATCGGACCGCATTGGCAACCGCTTGAAGTCTGCTTTACACATCGCCCACCCAAGGACGTCTCCGCACATCGGGCATTCTTCGGACGGAACGTCAAGTTCAATCAGGAATTCAACGGCTTGGTCTGCATGGCGATCGACTTGTCAAAGCCGCGCGAGTCCGGAGACCAGGTGTCGGCGGGATTCGCGCGCAAATACCTGGAAGCGGCCCTGAAGGATCGGAGCGAAAGCGCGCAAGAGGCCTGCCGCCAGATCATCCTGGCACTGCTGCCTGGTGGCACGTGCAGTGCACAAGAGGTTGCACGCCTCCTGCGCGTCGATCGTCGCACGCTGTACCGTCAACTGGATGCGGAGGGTCTCGCCTTCAGCCGCGTGCTCGACCAAGTGCGATCGGATCTGGTCAAGCGCCATTTGCGCGAGAGCGACCTGCCGCTTGGCGAGGTGGCCGAGCTGCTGGGCTTCTCCAGGCTCAGCAGCTTCAGTCATTGGTTCCGCAGTCTTTTCGGCTGCAGCGCCTCGCAATGGAGCAAACAAGCCGCCGATGCGGCCGCTTTTGGCGAATACGGGACTGAATCGTCCAGTCGTCCGTAGATGGCTCAGGTAATTTTTCGCGCTTGTTCTGCGATCAGGTCCAGCAACTCAAGTGCTCTGTTCGCAGCGTCCGCACCTCCGTCCATGTCTCCGCGGACGAACTGCGGGCGAAGTTCCTCGATTTCTTCAAGTCGTGCGATCAAATCAGGCGCCGCAAGCTTGTACTTGCGAAGTACGCTGACTGTGCACATGGATGCATGCACCATGTCTTCCGACGGCTCACTGACGCCGCTTTCATGCAGCACATGGTTGACCCAGTGCGTACCTGCAAGCATGGCAGCTTCAATCCGAATTTCCCAATCCGAATCAGTGAGCTTGACAAGCGATCGTTCAATTCGTTCTGCCTTGTCGCGGTGATTTCCTGGGGTCATGGATGTGTGCCCTGAGGGACCAATGCCTCGTAGACGGATAGTGCTTGCGACAGCGCGAGATTGCAGTCATCGACAATCGCTGGGGTTGGGGTGCGATCTCCGCGCAAGCAAGGATCACGGTGATCTTCCAGTGCATGCAATGCTGCCTCCAGGCGCTGGATGGGCTCTGGCATGTCGCCAGGAATGGGCGGCCAGCCGACATGGCTCACATCCCCCGGACCGCGCAGTTCCCTGCGGCAGCTTCCGTCACTCTGGGGTACGACGTGCACACCGGGGATCGTGGAAAAAGCGCGATCTTCGCTGGTAAATCCTGTTGCATGCAGCGAGGCGTTCCACATGTTGGTTCCCGCGGTAAGGCTCGTCCAATACCAGAGTTCAAAGTCTGCAAGAGGGTCGAGTCGATCGCGGAGCTGCAGAAGGCGACTGATCTTGTCAACGTGAGAGGCGATCTTCATGGTCTCTCAATCCGGCCTGATATTTCCGTCCACGACGACCTTCCGCCAGGTCACCAGGTCGCTCTCTATCATTTGCGCGAATGCCTGACGACTCACGGGGGTTGCAGGCGGGATATTCATCTGGCGAAGGGATTCTCCGAATTCTGGCTGCACCAATTCATGATTGATGGCCGCATGCAGACGCTCAAGCAACCCCAATGGCGTATTTTTGGGTGCAAAAACACCTTGCCAGCCCGTGGCGGTAAATGGATAGCCTTGCTCGGAAAGCGTTTTGACATCGGGCAGTTTGGGGCTGCGCACCGTGCCTGACAATGCGATGCCGCGCAGCTTCCCTTGCGCAATAAAGCCCAGCGGAGAAACCACGTCCACCCAGCCGATGGGAATCACGCCGGAGACAATGTCAGTCAGCAACCCGGGTGATGTCTTATAGGGGACGTGATTGATGGTCAGGCCTGTTCGTTGCTTGATCCACTCCATCGTCAGGTGGCCGTTCGAACCGACGCCCCAACTTCCATACGATTGGTATTTTTTGGGATCGCTTCGCAGCAGATCAACCAGTTCGGGGAGCGTGTTCGCGGGCACCGAAGAGTGCACTGCAAGCAGCACACCACCTATGGAAGATAGCGCCACGGGCTCCAGGTCTCGCAAGGTTTTAATCGGAAGGTCTGGATTCAGGGCCTCAGCCATCACCATGGATGAGGCTGTGCTGTGCAAAAGCGTATAGCCATCCGGTGCGGCGGTTTTGACCGCGGAGGTACCGATCAATCCATTCGCGCCAGAGCGATTTTCTATGACAAATGGCTGGCCCAGCGTTTCCCCAAGCTTGGTGTAGAGTTTTCGCGCCATGGCGTCCAACACGCCGCCTGCTCCCCCTGGCACGATGACTTTAATGGGGCGTGATGGCCAGCTGTTGCTACCTTGAGCGCCGGCCAAATTGCTCATCAGAGATGCTGCCGCGCCAAGTACCAGCTCCCTGCGAGTCAATGATGTAGTCATCTATTGTTTCCTTGAAGGTTCGCGTGCCTGAGGCTTCAGGTCGGCTTGCGCAGGAATCCCTGGTTGCCGCCATTGCGATTGGGCGCGAAGCCATTGGCCTGAAGCGTCTCTTCCGTCGTTTCGTAGAAGACCCCGATCTTCATGATCTCTCGTGCCTGCTGCGCTGTCGCAATGGGGCGGCCAAATTCGGTAGAGATACGCACCAATTGCTTGATCTGCTCGACCGAACTCATCTTGCCCGTGCGGGTCTGGTTCCAGAGCACGTCCTCGATGCCGCACCGCACATGGAGGCCCAAGGCGATCCCGATCATGTTCACGGGCAGCACATTGAGCACCGAACTTTCCACCGTCACCACCGCGCCGTCGGGCGCAGCACGCAGGAAGTTGGCCAGGTTGTAGATGTTCGCTTGATCCATGCCGCCGCTGATGGCGACCCAGTTCATCACCAGTGGGCCCTTGTAGACGCCGCGGCGAATCATCCGCTCGATCGTTTCAAAGCTGTTGATGTTGTAGCACTGGAATTCGCTCTGAATTCCGGCAGCGGTGAGGCGTCGAATGTGCTCTTCGGCCCAGCTGGGATTCGAGGGCACGACCATGTCCTTGTAGGTTGCATAGAGGTGAGGGAACCCCCGCGAAACTCCCTTGAAGTCATCGATGCCCGCATGCTCCGTCACATTCATCTGCGTCGTGTTGACGGTCACCGTCACCTGGTCGGGCTTCGGAGTGAGTTCGGCCAACATATGCCGCGTGTCATCGCTCAGCCACTTGGCGGCCGAGCCATCATCTTCGGGCGCGAAGCTGATGGAGCCGCCCACCTGGATGATCATTTCCGGCACGCGGGCGCGCACCCCGGCGATCAGCTCATTGAACATGGACAGGCGCTTGCTGCCCTTGCCATCGGCTTCACGCACATGCAGATGCAGCACGGTGGCACCGGCTTCGTAGCAATCCACAGCCTTCTGGATCTGCTCCTCCATCGTGACCGGGATGTCTTCCGGGAAGTCCGAGGGAATCCAGCCCGGCGCATAGGGCGCGGCGGTAATGATCAGCGGCTGCTGGTTCTCGGGATACAGGTGGCCGTCAAGGAAGTTCATGGCGATGGGTCTCCGGGTTGAAGGGTGAATGTCGAGAATGGGTTGCGTGTGCCGGTCCGTTCGGGAGCTGGGCCCATGCAAGCAGTATCTGGCGCGTCGGCGACAAGCCCTTGCTTATTTGGGACACAAGTTTGTCAATTTGGGCGGGAAGAATCGCGAGCCAAGACACAGGCGTTGCCCTGCGCCAGTCGGGCTCGGAGACCCGAGCTCAAAGCTACCGCGCCGGAAAGGCAATGCCAGGCTCGCCGGCACGCCACTGCGGATACTTGTCCATCACCTGCGCGAAGACTGGCGCGCTCAATCGCGCCGAAAGCCATTCGCGCAATCGTGGCCATGGCTGCGCATCGAACCACGTTGCATCGACTTGCGCGAACTGGCGCACGAAGGGTGCGATCGCGATATCCGCGA
Source organism: Variovorax sp. 05L425 (assembly GCF_056397705.1). Taxonomy (NCBI): domain Bacteria; kingdom Pseudomonadati; phylum Pseudomonadota; class Betaproteobacteria; order Burkholderiales; family Comamonadaceae; genus Variovorax; species Variovorax sp. 05L425. The sequence continues at coordinate 248,488 of NZ_JBFTNY010000015.1, forward strand.
GGGCAGGGTGCTCGCCGTGCAGGCAGCGTGATGCTTGCAATCGCGCATCGAGCCGCATCAGGAATGCAGCGCCGCGCGTGCGGTGCGCGGAGGCGTCGCCGTCCGGCTGCCGTTCCGGATACTTGTAGCCATCGAGGTGCCGCTTGAATTCGCCATCGCATTCGACAATGAGCGACAGCGTCTCGTCGAGCCGCTTTCGATCCGTCGGCAACCAGTGCGCCGGGTCGTTGCGCCGCAAGGCCCAGAGCATGATGTCCAGGCTCTGGTCGATCACACGGCCGTCCACGTCGACCAGCACCGGCACGGTGCCCTTGGGCGAAGCGGCGAGCAGTTCCGCCGGCTTTTCGCGCAGGACGACTTCACGCAGCTCGCACTGCTGGCCGCTGGCCGCAATCGCCATGCGTGCCCGCATGGCATACGGGCAGCGCCGGAATGAATACAGGACGGGCAGTGCGTCCGAAGATTTCAGATCAGCCGACGAATCGTCTTCTTGCGCCATACGAAGCGGTAGTAGCACGCCTGCATCGTGAGCATGGCCGTGAAGGCCACCGGATACGCGATCCAGATCCCGTTGAGACCCATCCGATGGCTCATCCACCACGCGACCGGCACTTCGATCAGCGCTATGCAAAAGATCGAGATACTGGTGGGCACCAGCACCGAGCCGCTGGCGCGCATGATCCCCGAGAGGGCGGAGCCCATGCCGAAGATCACCGTGCTCCACAGCATGATGTGCAGCAGCGTCTGCGCCACGTCGATCACCGGCTCGCTGGTGATGAAGAAGCCCATCAGCGGGCGCGAGAACAGATAGCCGAGCACAACGAGCGACCCCGTGAGCACGAGGTTCATCTGCAGCGCGGTGCGCGTGATCGCGCCGAGGCGATTCACCTGACCGGCGCCGATCGCCTGCGCGCCGAGGATGGACGCCGTGATCGCGATCGAGATCGCCGGGAACTGCACATACGCCACGACCTGGTTCACTGCGCCGTATGCCGCCGTCGCGTGCGAGCCGTAGGCATTGACGAAGGAGAGCAGGGCAATTTCGGCCAGCGACACGACGATCATCTGCACCCCGGTGGGCACGCCGACCTTGAGCACAGCCTTGAGCAGTGCGGGCCGCACCCGCAGATGGCGCACGAAGTCGGCATCGGGCGCGAGCGGGCTCTTCTTGTGCCTCAGGTGAAAGGCCAGCCAGATCGTCGCGACCACGAACGCGATCACCGTGGCGCACGCGCCGCTTGCCACGCCCAGCTTGGGCAGGCCGAACCAGCCGCGAATCAGCGCCGGCGTGATCACCAGTCCGAGAAGCGTGGAGATCATCAGCGTGTAGAGCGGCGTCACCGTGTCGCCCACGCCGCGCAGCATCGCCGTTGACAGCAGGAACACGAAGAGGCCGGGCATCGCGATCAGGATGATTCGCGCATAGCTCGTGGCGTCGGCCAGGATGTCCGGCGGTGTGCCCAGCAGATTCAGCATCGGCTCGGTGAAAGCGCCGCCGAAAAGCGCCACGCACAGCCCGAACAGCACGCCGACGGTGAGCGTGGTACCGGCGACGGCCCGCGCCTTGTCGGGCTCGCGCGCACCCCAGGCCTGCCCGATCAGCACCGACGCACCGGCACCGAGGCCGATGGTGAAGGCGATGAAGAAGAACATCACCGGGAAGAAGCTCGACACCGCCGCGAGCGCGCCGACACCGATCATTTGTCCGAGATAGACGTTGTTGAGCGTGCCCGACAGCGACTGCAGGATGTTGCTCAGCAGCATCGGCGCGAGGAACAGCAGGAAGGTCTTCCACAACGGCCGCGACCCCATGGCCGCCGCGCGCGGATTGGCGTGCGAGGCAATCGGCGGCGGCACCGGGTCGGCGACCGATGCGGGCGGTGCGGCGATTTCGCCTGCGTGCTGGATGTCGTCTGCGGCGATGGCGGTGGTTCCGGCTGTCTGGATCGGCGGCTTCATGCGGCGCTCCAGGCCGCGGCGGCGAGTTTGTGCAGGTGCGACCGCAGATCGTCGGGCCAGGGGCCGATGAGTTCGTCGAAGCGCTCGCGCTCGCCGGCAAAGAGCGCGCGGGTGGCTTCCTCGAAGCCAGGCAGGTCGCCCGCGATGGCCGTCATGAAGCGATAGGTGGTTTCGCGTGCGGCGCGCTTCGCATCGCGGTCGGCATGCACGTGGCGCGCCTCGTCGACCAGACGCCGCAGGGCCACCGAGGCGCCGCCGGGTTGCCGCGCGAGCCAATCCCAATGGCGCGGCAGCAATGTGACTTCGCGGGCGACGACGCCGAGCTTCGGGCGCCCGACGCCGCGTGCGGACTGTTCTTCAGATGACGAAGCTTGCGGCTCGGGGGCGGGTTCGTCGCGCAGATCGAGATCGAGGCGCTCGCCCGTGGCGTCGTCGAATACGAAGGGCAGTGCCGTGTCCGTTCGGGTGCATTGCTTGCGCAATTGCGCGATGACCTGCGAGCGCGGCCCCGAGGCGATGCGCCGGAAGCCCGCGAAGGCCGTGAGATGGGATTCGGAAGGGGATTCTGAGGCGGATGGGGTCATGGGGCGCGAATAATACCCGGGCAAAAAGCAATCCGCAATCTACCCGGATGAAATTTCTTCAGGATCACGGTGCCCGTCGCATGTTGCGCCACCAGCGGCACGTGCTGCTCTTCAAGCGACGGCCTGCACGCCAAGGCGCGCTTTGCCGCACGAGGGAAAGCAGGTTGTCTTTCCACGCCTTCCAGCGCGGATACCACTGTGCGAACCAGGGGATGCGCATCAGCGCCGGCTCGACGAGTTGGAACAGGCGCGCGAGGATCGCCGTCCCGGCCACCTTGGCCGTGAGCAGCAGGATCACGGCGCTCTTGGCGTGTCCCTCGGCCAGCAGGAACAGGCCCAACAGCTTGACCGGCAACAACAGCAGCATCGGCGAGAAGAAGACCAGCACGGCGCCCCATGGCGGCAAGCCTCGCACGACGCTTTCCACGCGCGCCCAGATGGGCAGACGGGCCAACAGCGCCCCAACCTTGGCAAGCGGTTCCCAGCCCCATTCCTCGAACAGCAGCACCGGCACCAGCAATGCCGTCAAGATCGCCCGCAGGATATTTTTCAGGAAGCGCATTGCGGGCCATTGTGGCCGGCCCGACATGGCGATCCGGCGGTCGATCGTCGCGAGTCGCTACACGAAGTAATTACACGAAGAAATGCGGGCCGGACCACACTTTGCCTATGGCAAACTTCGCCGCTTTATCCGCAAGGCGCCCGATGGCGGCGCCGGACCCAGGGACGTCCTTCAGACATGCAAAAAATCATTCGCCAGCTCGCCGCCGAGATCAAGGTCGGTGAGCACCAGGTGAAGGCTGCCGTCGACCTGCTCGACGGTGGCGCCACCGTGCCCTTCATCGCGCGCTATCGCAAGGAGGCCACGGACGGTCTCGACGACATCCAGCTGCGTGAACTGGAGGTGCGCCTCTCTTACCTGCGCGAACTCGAAGATCGCCGCGCGGCGGTGCTGAAGAGCATCGAGGAGCAGGGCAAGCTCACGCCCGAACTGCGCGCTGCGATCGACGCCGCGCCGACCAAGCAGGAACTGGAAGACCTCTACCTTCCCTTCAAGCCCAAGCGCCGCACCAAGGGCCAGATGGCGCGCGAAGCGGGCATCGAGCCGCTGGCCGACAAGCTCTTTGCCGACCCGACCTTGAACCCGGCCGATGAGGCCGCGGCATTCGTCAAGCCGGCCGCCGACGGCCTGGATTTCTCCACCGTGCAACTGGTGCTCGACGGCGTCCGCGACATCCTCTCCGAGCGCTGGGCCGAAGATGCCGCACTCGTGCAGCGGCTGCGTGAGTGGCTGTGGGCCGAGGGCCTCTTCAAGTCCAGCCTGATGGCGGGCAAGGACGAGAACAACGCCGACGTCGCGAAATTCCGCGACTACTTCGACTACGACGAACCCATCGGCCGCGTGCCTTCGCATCGCGCATTGGCGGTGTTCCGTGGTCGCGCGCAGGAATTCCTCGATGCCAGGCTCGTGCTGCCGGTCGAGCCCGAACCGGGCAAGCCTTCGATCGCCGAAGGCAAGATCGCGCTGCACCTGGGCTGGAGCCATGCAGGCCGCGCGGCCGACGACCTGATCCGCAAGTGCGTCGCCTGGACGTGGCGCGTCAAGCTGGCGCTGTCGACCGAGCGCGACCTGTTCACGCGTCTGCGCGAAGAGGCCGAGAAAGTCGCCATCAAGGTCTTCGCCGACAACCTGCGCGACCTGCTGCTGGCCGCGCCGGCCGGCCAGCGCGTGGTGATGGGCCTCGATCCGGGCATCCGCACCGGCGTCAAGGTCGCCGTGGTCGATTCGACGGGCAAGTTGGTCGAGACCGCCACCGTGTTCCCCCACGAGCCCCGCAAGGACTGGGAAGGCTCGCTCCACACGCTGGGCAAGCTGTGCGCCAAGCACAGCGTGAACCTGATCGCCATCGGCAACGGCACCGCCAGCCGCGAGACCGACAAGCTGGCCGCTGACCTCATCAAGTTGCTGGCCAAGATGAGCGAGCAGGCGGGCGTCGACCCGCAAAAGATCGATAAGGTGGTCGTGAGCGAGGCCGGCGCTTCCGTCTATTCCGCGAGCGAATTCGCGTCGCAGGAAATGCCGGATGTCGACGTGAGCCTGCGCGGCGCCGCCAGCATCGCTCGGCGCTTGCAGGACCCGCTGGCTGAATTGGTGAAGATCGACCCCAAGTCGATCGGCGTCGGCCAGTACCAGCACGACGTGAACCAGAGCGAACTCGCACGCACGCTGCATGCGGTCGTCGAGGATTGCGTGAACTCCGTCGGCGTCGACCTGAACACCGCCAGCGTGCCGCTGCTGTCGCGCGTGTCCGGCCTGTCGGCAAGCGTCGCCAAGGCCGTGGTGCGTTGGCGCGAGGCCAACGGCGCGTTCGCAAGCAGGCAGCAGTTGCTCGACGTGAGCGGCTTCGGCGCCAAGACCTTCGAACAAAGCGCGGGCTTCCTGCGCATTCGCGGCGGGGCGAATCCGCTCGACATGACCGGCGTGCACCCGGAAACCTATCCGGTCGTCGAGAAAATGATCGAGAAGACAGGCAAGCCGGTGGCCGAGCTGATGGGCCGAGCGGAGATGCTGAAGACGCTCAAGCCCGAGCTTTTCGCGAACGAGAAATTCGGTGTCATCACCGTCAAGGACATCCTCGGCGAACTGGAGAAGCCCGGCCGCGATCCGCGCCCGGATTTCAAGGTGGCGCGCTTCAACGACGGCGTCGAGGACATCAAGGACCTGGTCGAAGGCATGGTGCTCGAGGGCACGGTAAGCAACGTGGCGCAGTTCGGTGCCTTCGTGGATCTCGGCGTGCACCAGGATGGGCTGGTCCACGTCAGCCAGCTTTCGCACAAGTTCGTCAACGATGCGCGCGAGGTCGTGAAGACCGGCGACATCGTCAAGGTCAAGGTGATGGAAGTCGACGTGGCGCGCAAGCGCATCGGCCTGTCGATGAAGCTCGATGCGGCACCGTCGCGTCGCGACAGCCCACGCGAGAACCGGTTCGAAGGCGCAGGGCGCGGACAGCAGGGGCCGCGCCGCGACAACTCGCCGCAGCCGGCTGGGCAAATGGCGTCGGCCTTCGCCAAGCTGCAAGGCCTTCGCAAGTAGGCGTCATGGCGGTGGGCGCACGATTCTTGCCAGCGGTGGAGGCATGAAGGCGCTTCGCATCTACGCAGGGCCGGTTGCTCGGGAACACATCGCTGCACAAGGACTGCGACCGCAGGACGTGCGCACCGTTCCTGGCGCGGCGGGCGGACCCAAGGGCCTGATCCTCGGTCCGATCGATCGCTTCCTGTTTGGCGAATGGCTGCCGCAGTCCACGCAGGCCATCGATCTGGTCGGTGCGTCGATCGGCGCATGGCGCCTTGCCAATGCCTGCCTCACCGATGCGAAGACGGCCTTCGAGCAGTTCGAGCACGGCTACATCCATCAGCACTTCGAGGTGCGCGTGGGCCAGAAGCGACTGAGCGCCAGGGAGATCAGCGCGCTGTTCGGCGAAGGGCTGCGCGACTTCTATGGCGGTCGCACGCGGGAAGTGCTCGGTCATTCGCGCTACAGCCTGCACGTGATCACCGCGCGGGGGCGCCACATTCTGGGCCGCGAGGGCCGCGCTCGCACGCCCGTCGGCTACCTCGGCGCCTTCATCACCAACAGCGTGCGCCGCAAGAGCCTGGGCGCCTGGCTCGAACGCGTGGTGTTCTCGACGCCGGGTGCGAAGCTGCCTTTCGGCACGCAGGATTTCCGCACGCGACAGGTCGACCTGATCGAAGCCAACTTCGAGTTGGCCTTGCAGGCTTCGTGCTCGATCCCGTTCATGCTCGAGGCGGTGCACGACATTCCCGGCGCGCCGCCCGGCGCGTACTGGGACGGCGGCATCACCGACTACCACCTGCACCTGGACTACGCCAACGCGGACGGCATCGTGCTGTATCCGCATTTCCAGAAGGCCGTGGTGCCGGGCTGGCTGGACAAGGGATTCAAGTGGCGCCACAAGGCCACAGGCTTTCTCGACCGCATGGTGGTTTTGGCGCCAAACCCGGAATGGGTCAAGTCGCTGCCGAACGGCAAGCTGCCGGACCGTAACGACTTCTTGCGCTACGGCAACGATGTGCCGGCGCGCGTCAAGGCATGGAGCACGGCGGCGAAGGAATCGCAGCGGCTGGCGGACGAGTTTGCTGAATGGCTCCACAAGGGCAGGGCGGACGAGGTCCTCTCGCTCTGATGGCGCGACCTCGCGCTCCGGCTAAAGTCGAGGGCGCACCGGAGACATACCCCCATGACCGTCACCCGAATCGTCGGATTGATCCTGATCGTTGCGGGCATCGCCGCGCTCGGCACGGGCGGCTTCAGCTTCACGAAGGAAACCCATCAGCTCAAGATCGGTCCCGTCGAACTCTCGGTGAAGCAGAAGCAGGAAGTCGATTTCCCGATCTGGGCCGGCGTGGCCGCGATCGTGGTGGGTGGGGCGTTGCTCGTATTCGGCGGCAAGAAGGGCTGAGACGTCCGCTTCCTCGGCTCGACGGGCCCTCAGCCGAAATCCTGTTCACGAAGCTCGATCGGCTGGCCGTGCGGCGTGCGGTCGGCGGCGTGGTCCCAGGCATCACGGTAACGCGCCAGTTCTTCGGAAGAACTTGCCCCCTTGCTGGCGACCAGCGTCTCCAGCGCGGCGAGCCAGTGGCGGTAGTAGGTGTCGCCCCTGTCGGCGTCGCCGGCCGCCTGCGCGGCGCTGATCTGGAGGGCGAGTGCGTCCGCCCATTCGGGCCAGGTGAACAACCCGCGCTGATGGAGCGACACGGTCATCGCGAAGGCGTGCGCCTCCCATGGTTCACGGAAGACGGGCTCGACGCCGTCGTTCGTTGGCATATCGGGCAACAAGGGCGTTGCGGCGATCATGTGGCGGGCTCCAGGTAGCTTTCCCACGCATCGACCGACACGCTGAGCCCGGGCCCGGCGCCCGCGCCCCACAGCGTGTTTCCATCGAAGACCACCGTGTAGAGCCATTGCGGCTGTTCGCCCAGCCCTTGCGCGTGCGCGTCGGCGAAGACGTGCATGCCGTGCAGATGTTCGATGGTGCCGACCTTGCCCTGCACATACCCGGGAAGGCGGGTGTGATGCTCGACGTGGCCGGCGCGCGTGCGCACGCGTTGACCGATGGCGAAGCGTGCCGGTGCGGTGGCTGGCCGCTCGACGGACGTGCCTCGCGCCAGCGCCGCCGGAACGTCGGCTGCCTGCAGCACGCGCTTCACCGGCTGCGGCGGGTGCAGCATGCGGCCGGCGGCCAGTTCGTCTGGCAGCACCTGCGAGCGTTCGGCCATGAGCTTTTCGAGTGCGGCCAGCCAGATCTGGTAATAGCTCAGTCGCGAATAGTTCGGCAGCGTTTCGCGCGCGCTGCGGCTGGCGTGGATGTTCCAGGAGCCGGTGCCGCCCATGGCCAGCGTCAGCGCCAGCACGCGTGCTTCCCATGCCGAATGAAAGGGCTCGCCTTCGTGTTCGGGCACGATCGCGCCAGGCATGTCGCGGCCTCCGAGGTCTGCATGGGAGGTGTAGGTCATTGCGCGGCCTCCGGTGTGCGCGGCAGGCCGGTGCCGATCATGGCGTCGCGCGTCACCAGTTCTGCCAATGCCTCTTCGCTCCAGCCTTCGGTGCCGGCAGGCCGTTGCGGAATCACGAGATAGCGCACCTCGGCCGTCGAATCCAGCACGCGTATCGCGGTCGATTCGGGCAGATCGACACCGAACTCGGCCAGCACGCCGCGCGGGTCCCTGACGGCGCGCGAGCGGTAGGGCGCGCTCTTGTACCAGGTCGGTGGCAGGCCGAGCACGGGCCACGGATAGCAGCTGCACAGCGTGCAGACCACCATGTGATGACGGTCATCGGTGTTGGCCACGGCGACCATGTGCTCGCCCTGGCGACCGGTGTAGCCGAGCGAGGCGATCGCGGCGGTGGCGTCTTTCAGCAGCCAGTCGTGAAACGCCGGGTCGACCCAGGCCTTTGCGACGACTCTGGCACCGTTGCGCGGGCCGATCCGGGTCTTGTAGGTGTCGATGAGCACGTCCAGCGCAGCCGGGTCGATGTAGCCCTTTTGCGTGAGCACGGTTTCGAGTGCGCGCACCCGAAGGTCCATCTCGCCCAGCTCGCTGCGGTCGTCGTCGTGATCGTGGTGGTGATCGTGTGCCATGGCCGCATGCTAGCGCCGCACGGCGATTTCGGGCGATCTCAGGACGATGCTGCGATCGCCGCGCCGACCGAGGAGATCGTGGCGTTGCGCGCCTCCATCGAGGCGGTGCTCTCGGTCAGGTAGACCGTGACCAGGATCGGCGCGCGCCCCGGCGGCCGCAGGATCGCGATGTCGTTGGCCGTGCCGCGGTCGCCCGATCCGGTCTTGTCGCCGACCTTCCAGTCGGCCGGCACGCCGGCGCGCAGTCGTTGTCCGCCGGTCTGGTTGGCATCGAGCCAGCCCAGCAGCTCGGCGCGCGACGACGCCAGCAACGTATCACCCAAAAGAATTTTTCGCATGTTGGTCAGCATCGCAGCCGGCGTGGTGGTGTCGCGCGGGTCGCCCGGAAGGGCTTCGTTGAGCGCAGTCTCCGTGCGGTCAAGGCGTGTCTGCGCGTCGCCGATCGAGCGGGCGAAGCGCGTCAGGCCGGCCGGCCCACCGATGCTGGCGAGCATCAGGTTGCCGGCCGTGTTGTCGCTCTGCGTGATCGCTGCCTTGCAGATCTCCGCCAGTGTCATGCCCGCGCCGCCTACGCGCTTTTCCGTCACGGGCGAATAGTTCACGAGATCGCTTGCGCGAAAGACGATGCGGCGATCCAGTCGTTCTTTCTTCTGGTCGACACGAGCGAGGATCGCCGCAGCGGCCAGGAGCTTGAAGGTGCTGCACATCGGAAAGCGCTCGCTGTCGCGATGCCCCGCGCGCAGGCCGCTGCCGGTGTCGAGCACGGCGATGCCGAGCCGGGCGCCCGCGGCTTTCTCGATCTCCGCGAAACGCTGCGAGAGTTCGGGTTCGTTGCCCCTGCGGGCGAGGGCCGAAGTGCAAGCCAGGGAGCCGAGAGAGGCCAGCAGGCCGACCGAAAACTGTCGTCGATGAATCATGCGTTCTCCTGAAAGCGGGTGACTTTCGGCGCTTTCAGGCGGTTTCACAAACGATGGTATTTTCTGGCTCGCAAAAGAAAAGCTTTGGTCAGCGATGGCACGCACTCATCTTCCCCTCAACGCCTTGCGCGCCTTTGAGTGCGCTGCGCGCCACTCGAGCTTCACGCTCGCGTCGGCGGAACTCAACGTGACCCAGGCCGCGGTGAGCCAGCAGGTGCGCGGACTGGAATCGCGGCTCGGCGTCGCACTGTTCAGGCGCCTGCCGCGTGGCCTCGCGCTCACGGACGAGGGCCATGCGCTGCTGCCGGTGCTGGCCGATGCCTTTGGGCGCATGGAGGCGGTGGTCCAGCAGTTCGACAACGGTCATTTCTTCGAGGTGCTGAGCATCGGCGTGGTCGGCACCTTTGCGGTCGGCTGGCTGATGCCGCGGCTGCGGATGTTCCGGGAAAACTGTCCCTTCATCGACCTGCGCTTGATGACGCACAACAACGTGGTCGACCTGGCCGCCGAAGGGCTGGATTTCGCGATCCGCTTCGGCGACGGCAACTGGCAGGGCCTGCAGGCCGATCACCTGATGGCGACGCCGCTGACGGTGCTTTGCGCGCCCGCGACGGCAGCGCGCGTGCGTCGCGCGCAGGACCTGTTGCACGAGACACTGCTGCGCTCCTATCGGGCCGAGGACTGGCCGGGATGGTTCACCGCCGCCGGGCTCGATGCCCCCGCGATTCGCGGCCCGGTGTTTGATTCGTCGCGACTGATGGTCGAAGCCGCCATCCAGGGCGCAGGCGTCGCGCTCGCGCCGGCCTCGATGTTCGAGCGCGAGCTTCAGGAAGGCCGGCTGGTCCGCCCGCTGGCCACAGAGGTCATGACGGGCAGTTACTGGCTGACGCGGCTGCGGTCGAAACCAATGAGCCCGGCGATGAAGTTGTTCCGCGATTGGCTGCTGGAACAGACCGGCAACGTCGACTGAAAGTCCGTCGCTGTCGACGCGCGAATAGCGGGCGCTGGGCGCTCCCCGGAAGCAGTCGTCCAACGCTCCGCTGCAAGCGATTGTTAGCCGCGCGCGCGCCGGTAGTGCATGGCGACCGCGCCGTTGCTGAGCGGCTTCGCCGAGATCAACTCAAGCCGTCGCGTGCTGGGCAGCCCGCTCTGGTACAGGGTCGGGCCGTGGCCGGCGATCCTGGGGTGAACGAGGAACTTGTACTCGTCGATCAGATCCAGGCGGTCCAACTCGGTTGCGAGCTTGCCGCTGCCGAGGAGCACTCCGGCCGGGGTCGCGTCCTTGAGCTTTTGCACGCCCGAGCGCAAGTCGCCGGCGATGTGGTGGCTGTTGGTCCACGGGAAGTCCGTTCGTGTCGACGACACGACGTACTTCGGCTTGATCTCCAGTTTGACCGCCCATTCGCGCACCGTCGGCGGCGCCTCCACATCGCCGCGGGCGACCGCCGGCCAGTAACTCTCCATCATCTCGTAGGTGGCGCGGCCCCACAGCATCGCCCCACCCTCGTCCATGAGGCGGGTGAAGAAGGCGTGCGTCTCGTAGTCGGCGATTCCCTCCTGGTGGTCAACGCAGCCGTCCAGGGTGACGTTGAGGCTGAAGGTTAGAAGTCCCATGCGAGTCTCCTCCGAGTTGGGCGGTCCGCTGGACCGTCGCCCCTAGTCAGCGATACCGCCCGTACTCAGCCTTGGGGCGGAATGGATCGTAGGACGTCCCTGAAAACGCCAAACTGCAATTTGAATGCTTGCGGGCTGTAGTCTTGGTAGTAGCCTGCCGTCACCGCGACAACGAGTTTGCGCTCCGGGACGATGCGAATTGACTGGCCGCCGCGACCCAGTGCGCCAATCCAGGTAACCACACCGTCGTTGGTCCGGGCGCGGCCGAGCCACCAGAGATACCCATAGTATTGATCGTCCGTCGCCTTGATCTTTGATGTCGTCGAGGTCTCGATCCAATCTCTGGAGACGATTTGACGGTCGTTCCACCGCCCGCCCGCGAGGACAAGCTGGCCGATCTTTGCCATGTCGCGCGGTCGCAAGCGTAACCCTCCTCCGGCATCGGTATCGCCCTTGACCCGGCTCCACTCCACGTCGGTAATGCCCAGCGGTTCGAACAGCACTTCTCGGGCAAATTCGTCCAAGGGCCGTCCGGTCGCCTTGCGAACGATGACGGACGCGAGGGTCAGCGCCCCGGTGTTGTAAAAGAACTCCTGGCCTGGCGGCGAAGTCGAGGCCAAGCCGAGGACATAGCGAGACGGGTCCGCCGACCTGTGCATGCGCGATTCGTCGTTGTTCTCCCCGGTGGCTGGAGTCGCCTCCACCCACTCCAGACCCATCGTCATGGTGAGCACGTGCACCAGTTGAATGCGATCCTTCTCAGGCGAACGCAAGTCTGCGCACTCGGGGAAGAAGTTGAAGATCGGTTCGTTGACGCTGCGGATCAGTCCCCGATCGATAGCGATCCCGATTGCAAGCGACGCAACGCTTTTTGAAACCGACTTCATGTTGTGCAGGGTGTCGACATCAAAGACGACTTCTTTCACCCGACTGCCAAAAAACAGGCTGGGTACCTCGTCGGGACCGCTGAAGTACCGCTCGAACACCAGCTTGTCGCTGCGTGCTACCAGCACGGCATGTATGTTGGATGAGACCGCGAGTTGAGCAGCCATCCTGCACAGCGCTCCGCCGTCGATGAGCTTGTCGTCAATGTTGGCGGAGACCGCCCACCCATCGTCTCGCGCAGGTGGAGCACCGCAACCATCGGACGGGCCCGCGAACGCTGGCAACCCAGGGAGCGATGCAAGCGCAGTTCCGCCGAGAAGTGAAGCAAACTGGCGCCGCCTCATATTCCGTCCTTTCGTCCAGGTGAAGCCCGACGCTGGGAGTGTAGGACCGCCATTGGCTGAAAGCCGAGATCACTTTGACCACCGGTTGCTTGCGCCACCGTCCTTAGAGGCTGTTGGTCAGCCTTCTTGCCAGGATTCTGACCGACAAAGGAAGGTCCGGTCTTGGCCGAGGCTGTGTGGAAACTCCCTTGATGGTCACCTATATTGAGCCAACCCGTCTGAACGAGGTGGTGGCCCATGAAGCGATTCATCGAAGGCGAAGACCGGCAGCAGGTGACGCTGCTGCCCGAATGCCTTGACGACT